>CAZPZK010000031.1:3038-14657 GCA_964591095.1 uncultured Moraxellaceae bacterium
GGCGACAGGCGTTCCGCCAGCAGGGCGCTGAAGGCGCCGTTGCCGCAGCCGACATCCAGCCAGCGCTCGCCGCGCCCGGGCGCCAGCCAGTCGAGGAAGGCGTCGCCGGCCCGGCGGCTCCACACCCCCATGAAGCGTTCGTAGGCGGCGCCGTCGTCAAAGCGGATGGCGGGTTCGGTCATGTCGGGGTCTCCGGAAAAACAGGGGATTCCGGCGGTTGCCGGAACACGCGGTAGCCGTGGCGGCCGTTTTCCTTGGCCTGGTAGAGCGCCTGGTCGGCCTGGCGCAGGGCGTCCGCCAGGGGTTGGCCGGGAGTCGGGGTCTGCGTGGTGACGCCGATACTGACGGTGACGTGCGGCGCGACGGATGAGGAAGCATGGGCCAGCCGGCGCTCATCCACGGCCTGCAGGATGCGCGCCGCCACCTCCGCCGCGCCGTCGGCGTCGGTGTCCGGCAGCAGCACCACGAATTCCTCGCCGCCGTAGCGCGCCGCCAGGTCGGCGGGTCGCTGCATCGCGCCCCGGATGGCCTGGGCCACGGCCTGCAGGCAGTGGTCGCCGCCTTCGTGGCCATAGGTATCGTTGTAGCGTTTGAAGAAATCCACATCAAGCAGCAGCAGCGACAGCGGTTTTTGCTCGCGCAGGGCGATCTCCCACTCCCGTTCCCCGGCCAGGTCAAAGCTGCGGCGGTTGGGAATGCCGGTGAGCGCGTCCTGGTGGGCAATGCGGTCGAGTTGCCGGTTGAGGCGCGCCAGCTCGTCCGACTGGTATTGCACCAGCCATTCCTGCAGGAAGGCAAAGCGCTCCTGGCGCTCGGCGATGCCCGCCAGCGCCGTCACCACCGCCCCGAAGATCCCGTAATAGTAGCCGAAGGCCAGCAGGTCCAGCGGCAGCGACAGCAACGCGCTCAGCGCCACCCCGGCCGCCCCGGACAGCATGAACAGCAGCAGCAGCACCTTGAAGGTGAAGCGCAGCCCGAGCGCGATCAGCAGCAGGCAGACCAGCAGGTTGAGGATGGCATAGAGCAGGTAGCCGTTGGACGCCGACAACTGGATGTGCCACTGCAGGGCGATCAGCTGCAACAGCGCCACGGGAAACATGACCCGGTGAAAATTCGCGCGGACGATGGGGATGTGATGGCCGTAGATGATGAACAGGATCGACAGGCCGAGGGGAATCTCGAAGGCCTTCACCTGCAGGTAGCCCTGTCCGGCAAAAACTTCCGGGAAGTACACCCAGGACACGGCCAGGATCACCGCGAACATGAACAGCAGCGGCCATTGCCCGTTCTGGATGTAGAAGCCGCTGGAGCGGACGCGGGTTTCCAGGAACAGGGTCTCCAGATGCGGCGGGAAATGGCAGAACAAGGGTTTCTCCGCCAGCGTCCGGCGGATGTAGTCAAGATCGGAGGAGCGCGAAACGCGGGCGGGGGGCGTGGTCATGGTGACGGGATCCGTCGTTTGTGTTTATTGTCGTCCGCCAAGGATAGCAAGCATGATGCCGGAAGCGTCGGAATAATCGATGGAACCCGCCGGGGTCCGGGCGGGCAATTCCGGTTGTCCGTTCACGGGCGGTCAGCCCTGGCGGATCGCCCAGACCTGGTCGGCGAGGGCCATCGGGTCAAAGGGCTTGGCGATGACGGCGGCGGCGCCCAGGGACTTGAAGTGGGCGATTTCCTGCGGCTGCACCTTGGCGGTGACGAAGGCGAAGCGCGCCGCCGCCAGTTCCGGCATCCCGCGCAGGTGCTGCAGGGTGGTCAGGGCGATGTCGGGCAGGTGGGCGAAGGCTTGTGGGGCCGTCCATGCCCGGCATCATCACGTCCAGCAGCACGATGTCCGGACGGAAGCCGGGCGCGGTCTCCAGCGCCTCGGCGCCGGAGGCGCAGACTTGCAGGCACATGCCCGGTTCGTCCTCCAGGGCGAATTCGACAATGGTGCGGATATCCGGTTCATCGTCCACATACATCACACGGACAGGTTCGGTCATGCGTCAGGCTCCCGGGGTTGGCGGCGGCGCGGGCCGCTCAGGCGTGGATCAGTTTGCGGATCGTCGCCAGTAATTGTTCGTTGCTGGTCTTGGACTTGGTCAGCGACTCGCTGATGCGGCTGCTGAGGGCGCCGGCGGTTTCCTTGCCGGAGAAGACCAGTACCTGGGTGTGGGCGTCGATCCGTTCCAGCAGCGACAGGCCGTTGCCGTCGGGCAGGCTCAGGTCCAGCAGCACCAGGTCGAAACGGCCCTCGGCCAGGGCCTCGCGCGCCGCCGCCAGCGTCGCCGCCGGGGTGTAGTCGGCAATGTCCTCGACCAGCAACTGCGTGATCTGGATGATGTCCGCCGCGTCCTCCACATGCAGTATACGCGGCTTGCGGCCTTCCTGCAGGACCGCCCGCAGCGCCTGTTTCAGGCGTTCGGGGTCCACCGGCTTTTGCAGCCAGTCGGCAATGTTAAGCACCTCGAAGCCCGCCTCGGCGGCGGGGCCGTCGTGATGGCCGTTGATGATGATCACCGGCAGCCGGCGGTGGTCGGGATGCTCGCGCAGGCCTTGCAGCAGCTGCATGCTGTCGCCGTCGGGCAGGGCGATGTCCAGCAGCAGGGCGTCGTAGGGGCGCATCGCCATCAGGCTCTTGACCTTGGCGGTGGAGAAGGCGATGTCGCAGGCAAAGCCCTCGCCCTGCAGCAATTCGCTGAGCATCACCGCCGTATCGGGATTGTTCTCGCAGATCAGCAGGCGGAAGCGCGCTTCCGGCGTGTCGTCGCCGGTGTGGCCGATTTCGGTGGCGGGCAGGGTAAAGAAGAACTCGGTGTCACCGGGGACCGAAGTATAGTCCACCTCGCCGTCATGGCGTTCGACGATGGCCTTGGTGATGCTGAGGCCCAGCCCGGTGCCGCCCTTTTCGCGGGTGTCGGAGGCATCCGCCTGGGCGAAACGCTGGAAAATGTGCTGGCGGAAGGCATCGGGAATTCCCCGGCCGTGGTCGTGGACGGCAACCCGCCAGTGATCAAAGCGGCGCTCGATGCGGATCTCGACGCTGCCGCCCGGCGGCGAGAATTTGACGGCGTTGGAGATCAGGTTGGCGAAGACCTGCAGCAGCCGGTGCTCGTCGCCGCTGATCAGCGCCTGGTCCGGCGCCGCCGCCAGCCGCAGGCTGACCTGATGCTGCGCGGCGTAGCCGTCGTTGGCGGCGATGGCCTGACGGGTGACGGCCACCAGGTCGAGGGCGGTAAAGACAAATTCCAGCCGTCCGGATTCGATCTTTTCCAGGTCGAGGATGTCATTGATCAGCAGGGTCAGCCGCTCGCTGTTGCGGGTGGCGGTCTCCAGCAGTTGCTTCGCCTTGGGCGACAGGCCGTCCGAGGCCTTGCCCAGCACCAGCCCCAGCGCGCCGCGGATCGAGGTCAGCGGCGTGCGCAGTTCGTGGCTGACGGTGGAAATGAATTCGTTCTTCAGGCGCTCCATGTGCCGCCGTTCGCTGATGTCGCGCATGACGACGGTGAACAGGGTATGGTCCGCCATCCGCATCGGACTGACGCCCGCCTCCAGCGGGAAACGGACGCCGTTCTTGCGCCGTCCTTCCAGATTGCTGTCGAGCGCGCCGCCGCGCGCGGCGTCATTGAGGTGCGGCTCCAGCGCCGGCACCAGTTCGCGCACCGGCATGCCCGCCAGTTCGACGGCGGCATAGTCAAACAGGCGCATCGCGGCGGGATTGAAGTTCTGGATGATGCCGTCCTGGTCGAGCGTGAAGATGGCGTCGGCGACGCTTTCAAAAATGGCGTAGAGCAGGATGCGCTGTTCGTTCAGCTCGCGCACCGCATCGACGGTCTGCTGCACCGACAATTGTTGTTCGACCACATCCGCGAGGTCGCGCAGCAGCGTCAGCTGCGCCGGGGACAGTTGGCGCGGCGTCCGGTCCATCAGGCACAGCGACCCCACGCGCTGGCGGTCCGGCCCGGCGTGCAGCGGCGCGCCGGCGTAAAAACAGATGCCGGAAGGATGGTTGACGGCTGGATGCCGGGCGAAGCGGGGGTCCAGCCGGGCATCCGTCACCAGCAGGATATCGTCCCCGGCGATGGCATAGTCGCAAAAGGAGGCGTTGCGCGGACCCTCGCAGCGATCCAGGCCGACGGCGGACTTGGCCCAGTGGCGGTCGGCGTCGACCAGCGTGACCTGCACCATCGGCATGGCAAAGACCTCGTGGACGATGCGGGTCAGGCGGTCGAAGCGCTCTTCCGGCGGGGTATCCAGGATTTGCAGGGCGTGCAGGGCGTGCAGGCGGTCGTATTCCGCCGGGGTGATGCTGGGGGCTTCCATCGGGGTCCTCGGTCCGGTCCGGATTCGGGAGCCGGGGGAACGTCGCGCCCCCGGCCAGGCCAAGCCCGGCGATCATCCGAGTGTATGGCCGAATGGCGCCGGACGCCAGTCATCACCGCCCGGCCCTTGCCGCGTGGTGATTGACTCCCCCCGGCGGCCGCGCCATAGTCGTAAGACGGAGGCTTGCCCGCCCTTTCCGTCATCATTTTTCCGGAGTCAGAACCCATGGATCAACGCAAGGCGCTGCTTGCGGAACGCATCCGCAGCGTCCGCGCCGGTTTTGTCGCGGCGCTGCCCGACAAGGAAACGGCCATCGCCCACCACTGGAACACCCTGCGCCACCAAGGCTGGGATCCGGCGGTCGCCACCGGCCTGCAGCGGCTGGCGCATACCCTGGCCGGTTCCGGCGGCACCTTCGGCTTCCCCGAAATTTCCAGCACGGCGCTGGCGCTGGACGAGTCGCTGGGCCAGACGTTGCGGCTGGGCGCGTCCGGCAGCGACCGGATGCGGCCGGAAACCCTGCTCAAGTTGAATGAACAGGTTGACAGCCTGCTGCGGGTCATCCGCGAATCGCGGCTCCAGGCCGATGCCGCCGCGCCTGTCCCGGTGATGGGCGAGCGGGTGGAGGCGACGGCCAAGCCGGTGGTGGTCATCGATGACGATCCCTTCCTGCGCGAGCGCATGTCGGCGGTGCTGGAGGCGGCGGGCTATGAGGTGGTGTCCTTCGAGACGCCCGCCCGCGCCATGCCCTATTTCCAGGAGCACCAGCCGGGCATGGTGCTGCTGGACCTGATGTTTCCCGGCCGCCGCGGCCCCGCCTTCGACGTCATCGCCGACCTGCGCGGCGAAACCGGCCAGCGCACGCCGGTGGCGGTGATCAGCGGCCATGCCGATTTCCGCTCGCGCATGGAGGCCACCCGCGCCGGCGCCGACGCCTACCTGGTCAAGCCGCTGGATGAAGCCCGCCTGCTGGAACTGGCGGCGCAGCTGACCGCGCAGCGGCTGGATGACCGCTGGCGCTGCCTGGTGATCGACGATGACGAGCCGCTGGCGCAGCAGGTGGCGGCGTGGCTGGCCAACGCCGACCTGATCGCGGATTGGTCCAGCAGCCCGCGTGAAAGCTGGCTCAAGGTGCGCGAGTTTCATCCCGATGTGATTGTCATGGACATCAACATGCCGGAGTGCAACGGCATCGAGCTGGCGACGATGCTGCGCCAGGACGCCGAAACCGCCTGCATTCCCATCGTCTTCCTCACCGCCGACACCGACCAGCGCACCCGCCGCAACGCGATGGCGGCGGGGGCCGACGATTACCTGCTGAAGCCGGTGCAGCGGCATCCGCTGGTGCAGGCGGTGACGGCGCAGGCGCGGCTGGGCAAGCGTCTCCAGGGTCGCGTGTCGCGGGTGGCGCGGCAGGCCAGCCACGGCGGCGGCCTGTCCCGCCATTTCTTCTTCAACCGGCTGGAACAGGAAATCGATGCCGTCCGCGACGGGGCGGTGCATCCGGCCCTGGTGCTGATCGGGCTGAAGTCCGCGCCCGCCGTGCTGGCGGACCAGGGCGTCGTCGGCCTCGCGGCGCTGCAGGAGCAATGGCAGGAGCGCCTCAAGGACAGCGGCGAGACGGCCTGGGCGCTGCTCGGGGATAACCATGTCGGCCTGTTGCTGGCGCGGGACACGGCGTCCGGCCACCGCCAGCAGGCGGCGGCGGTGCTGGCGCAACTGACGGCCTCGCCTTTCCGCATCGAGGACAAAGCGGTGGCGGCGGATGCCTGCGCCGCCATCCTGCACCTGCGCCAGGCGCAGGCGGCCACGGCCGTGCTCAAGCAGGCCGAGCAGACGCTGAGCCTGGCGCTGGACGAAGCCGCCGGCACGCTGATGGACGCCTACGTCGGCGATGCCGGCGCGGTCGAAGCCACCGGCAGCCTGCCGCTGGACCGCCTGCGCATGGTTTACCAGGCCATCGCCACGCTCGACGATGTCGGGGACCCGGTGAATTCGGTGCAGGCCCGGCTGGCGGATCCCGAGGGCAACCTGCTGCCCGGCGGCAGCTTCCTCGCCGAACTGGAGAAACGCGGCCTGCTGCCGGAACTGGACGCCTGGGTCTTCCGCAGCGCCCATCAGGTGCTGACGGATCAGGTCCATGCCGGACAGGGGCTGACGCTGATCGTCCCCGTCAGCGCGCAAAGCCTGTCCAATGTGGTGTATCTGGAAACCGTGCGCACCCTGCTGGCCGAATCGCCGATGCGCCACCCGCGCCAGCGGCTGGTGATCGCCATCGCCGAGAGCTCCGTCATCACCCACCGCACGCCGGTGGAGCGGCTGAACACCCTGTTGCGCGGGCTGGGCAGCGGCCTGATGATCACCGGTTACGGCGGCTCCATCAACGCCATCGGCATCCTGGAGTTGCTGCAACCGCTGTATGTGCGCCTGGATGACGCGCTGACGCGGCGGCTGGAGCGCAAGGGCGAATATGCCGCCGACGACCGCGCCGTGCTCACCGAGGCGCTGGCCGAGGGCGCGAAGGTGGTGGCCGGCGGCATTGACAGCGCCGGCAGCCTGTCCGGCCTCTGGACCAAGGGCATCCGCTGCTTCCAGGGCTACTACATCCGCGAACCGGAAACGGCGCCCGCGCTGGCCTGACGCCTTCCCCCCGGCCGGACGGCTGCCGCCGCCGGCCCCGATCCCCGGAAATGACCATGCATGCCCTGTTCCAGTTCAGCCATCACAACCCGACGCAGATCCACTTCGGTCCGGACAGCTTTGCACTGCTGCCCACCCTGATTCCGGTGGAGGCGCGGGTGCTGCTGCTGTATGGCGGAGGCTCCATCAAGGCCAACGGGGTTTATGCCGAAGTCACGCAGGCGCTGGCGGCGCATCATGTCGTCGAATTCGGCGGCGTGGAACCGAACCCGACGCTGGAAACCCTGAACCGCGCCGTGGCCGTGGTGCGGGAACAGGGGCTGGACTTCATCCTGGGCGTGGGCGGCGGCTCGGTCAGCGACGGCGCGAAATTCGTGGCGGCGGCGGCGCTGTACGACGGCGACGGCTGGGACATCGTCTGCGGCCGTCATGCCGTCACGCAAGCCCTGCCGGTGGGCGTGGTGCTGACGCTGCCCGCCACCGGCTCCGAATCGAACGCCGCCGCCGTGGTCACCCGCGCCGCCACCCGCGAGAAGCGGGTGTTCTATGCCCAGGCCGCGCGGCCGCGCTTCGCCATCCTCAACCCCCGCGTCATGGCCAGCCTGCCCGACCGCCAGCTGGCCAACGGGCTGGTGGACGCCTTCGTGCATGTCTGCGAGCAGTACCTGACGTATCCGGTCGGGGCGCTGGTGCAGGACGGTTATGCCGAGGCGGTGCTGCGCGCCCTGAAGACGCTGGCCGACAGCTTCGAACGGCGGCGCGAGCCGGACTGGGGGCAGAACCTGATGTGGGCGGCGAACCAGGCGCTGTGCGGCATTATCGGCGTGGGCGTGCCGCAAGACTGGGCCACGCACCGGCTGGCGGTGCAGCTGACGGCGCTGTACGACATCGATCACGGGCGGACGCTGTCGATCATCCAGCCTTTTGTGCTGCGGGAAGGCATCGAGGCGCGGCGGGCGAAGCTGGAGCAGATGGGACGGCAGGTGTTCGGGCTGCAGGGGGCGTCGGCGGAGGCGGTGGTTGCCGAAATCGAGGCGATGTACCGGGGGCTGGGGATGCCGCTGCATTTGCGCGAGGCGGGGGTGGATGAGGCGGATGCGGCCGGGCGGGTGCTGGCGTTGGCGCGGGCGCAGGGGCATGTGCCGTTCAGGGGGGCGATGCCGTTGGATGTGGGGCAGGTGGAGAGGGTGATTGGGGGGGCGTGCGGGTGACGGGTAACCATAGCTCAGCCAAAACCGCCATTGCTACCGCAGCCAGTATCCAGCCGGAATAGAACGGCCATTCGCCTATGTTAGGTGGACCTGCCAGCAGGGCGACCAACAGGCAGGCTAAGCCAGTGATAACCACGGCGGTAGCGAAAAGACGCCCTCCAAGGGATCGAATTGGAAGGGAGATGATGATAAAGAATGAGAGGCCAATTGAAACCAGGCCGATCAGGGCGGCCATTCCGGCCATGCCAGCCAGAGGCACGGCAAAAATCGCAGGTAACATCTGCAAGCCCAAGAGAGCTATGCCAAACCAGATTATGGCCGGGCCAAGAGCGGCAGCCATGTAGATGAGCTTTCGGACGGTGATGGCGTTCATGTTTATGTTTTACCCATCAGTTGTCGCAAACGGCGATCAGTGCACGTGGATCACATTGGCGAACGCAACCAAGAATATAAACTTGATTGCCAAGAAATAGGCAGTATTCCGTGGAGGAGAAGGAGTCGGGTTGTTCGGGCGCTTCGGGTGTTTGCCTGAATCCAAATCCATCGGGAGTTTGGCAGATGAATGCCATTTCACCGCCACAGATGCATCGCTTGTTAATTTGATAATTGATCCAGCCAGGGACTCCTCCAATCTTGAAGTCGTATGTGCCGACATCGCAAATCTGGCTCTGACCCCAATTATTCCAATTATTCCAATTGTTCTTTCTCTGATGCCCAACGTTTAGCATGAGTGGTGGCCGACCGGAGCAGCTGGTTGAACAACCGCACGACGGAAGGGTTAGGCGTCTTCTGGCCAGAGAATCTCAACGTGTGAATTATTGAAGTCTGGGTCATCTACGTCTCCGCCATGTGTGCATCGCATCCCTGTAGGTAGCGACTGCATTTTGATTTTTTGCCCTTCTGGAATGAGACCACCATATGCTTGGAATTCAATGAATCTCTCGAGAAGATTGACCACGCCATCAAAGTGATCGGGCGGTACATCATGAACACTAAGGTCCGGCCGACCAAACTTTCTCATTCCTCGCGTGTGCAACCATTTCGTATGATTCCCTTCGTCTGATACGAGGATCATGACGTGCTCTTTGGGTAGCGCTGCCGCTGGTTCGAAGACCGTCGCTCGCCATTTCTCTGGTGACCACCACTTGAAACTCTGCGGGTCATAGATTGCCACTCCTCCGGCGTCCAGGAGTCCTGTCAGCAAACCAATTGTGTTTCGAAAGTATTTGAGAGATCTGTCATCGGCTACAGTGCCTTGAACGATGACGCAGCTGCTTTGTGCCTCAACTTCTTTGGCGAGGTCAGGTTCTTCCTCGCGCAGATCATTCCACAGGTAACCCTGGCGAAACTCATCCAGCACCTCAGGATGGGCACCTGGACCATAGGAGTATATTTCTACGCCCTCCGGGACCGAGTCGCAGCGATGCTTGCTACGAGACAGCCTCAGTTCATCGGCGTTGCTGCCGAATACGACATAGAACAAGAAGGGCGAGTCGCCGCCCTCTGAGTAATGCTTGCGTTCCCACTCTTCAAGGGCTGTGACCATGCTTTTGGACGCCTAAATTCAATATCTATTCGCGTGGCCTCCCTCTCCCGGAGTGCGTTAACGCCACCAAAGCCAGCACTAAAGCGCTGATTTCATTGAAAATCAACCTACCACGGCAAGAAAACCCCGGCAACCAGATTCCCGACTTCCCCCCAACCCCACGTGTTACAACCCAATTCGCCCCACCCGCATTGCACCCCCCAATAACGTTCAGTAAAGTACCCTCAACCCCAACATCACGGACAACCCGGAAAAGGCCCGCCCCGCATGAACATCCGCCTCCCCGAAACCGCCTCCGCCGTCCCGGCCACCTTCATCGTCAGCCCGGTCATCCGCCTGCTCGGCCTGCTGGGCTGCTTCGCCCTGCCGCTCTCCATGCTCCCCCTCTGGCTGACCACCCCCGACGCCGCCTTCCCCCGCGAATTCATGCTGATCATGCTGCTGTCGTGGACGGCGCTGCCCCTGTTGATACTGCGCGTCACCCTGCGGGCGCGGCTGGTGTTCTCGTCGGCCGGACTGGAACGCAGCGGCGCATGGATCGGCAATTTCCGCTTCACCTGGCAGGAACTGGAGGGGGTCAGCCTGCCCAAAACGCTGGCTAAGCGCCCGCCGGGTTATGCCCTGCTGCAAACCCGGTCGCGCAAGATCATGCTGCCGCTGGCGCTGTGGAGCCCAGAAGGGGAAAGCTTTACCCAGGCCTTCCGCCACAGCCTGGACACCCGGCGCGAGCCGCCGGTGCTGCAGGCCCTGCGCGCCTGGCGTCCCGACCTGTCCCCCGGACAGGCTGCCCCCGCGCAGGTGCTGGCCGCGCAGCGCACCGAGATGGATCTGGGCAAGCGCGCGGGGTATGTCACCGCCGCCATGGCCGTGCTGACCATTCCCGCCATTTTCTCCCCCAACTTCATCGGCGCCCGCAACCTGGAACATCCGGCCTTTACCGTGCTGGTGCTGGCCCTTTTTGCCGCCGGGGCCTTGCCCGCCTGGGAATACATCCGCCGCGAAAAGGACGGGCCGGGTGCGGTGATCGTGGCGGTGCTGTTCGGTTTCGGGCTGGCGCTGTCGGGGAACCTGGGCATCCATCTGGCCATGAAATTCACCGGCGAACGCATTCAGGTGCCCTATGTGCTGCAGTCCAGCGGCGAGGGCAGCCAGCATTGGGCCCCGGCCCAGGGCGACTGGCCGGGCATCGAGGAATTCGGCAAGGCCGCCAATTTCACCCACACCACGCCCGGCGACCGCCGCGAGATGACGCTGATCCGCGGGCCGCTGGGCATCATCGACCTGCCGTATACTGACCTGAAAGCCCTGCACAAGGACGGCCGCCACTGAAGGCCTTCCCGCTGACCTGCCCGGAGTTTGAATGCACAGACTGCTGCTGCCCCTGATCCTGCTGCTTACCGCCTCCGGCGGCATCGCGTCCCTGAGCGGAGCCGCTGAGGCCGCCGCCTGGCTATGGCAGCTGGCCACCCTGCCAGTGCTGCTATGGCTCGTGGTGGAAAGCCTGCGCAAGCTGCGCCGGGGGGAATGGGGCGTCGATCTGGTGGCGGGGCTGGCCATGGGCGGCGCGCTGCTGCTGGGGCAGTCGCTGACCGCTGCCGTCATCGCGCTGATGTTCGCCAGCGGCCAGGCGCTGGAAAGCTATGCCGCCAACCGCGCCCGCCGCGAACTGACGGCGCTGCTGGCGCGCACCCCCGCCACGGTGGAACGGCAGGAAGACGGGGCCTGGCGCACGGTGGCCGTGGCCGAGGTCAAGGCCGGTGACCGGCTGCTGGTGAAAACCGGGGCGGTGCTGCCGGTGGACGGGCGGGGGGCGGCGGGCGGTCCCATTTCCCTGGACGAATCTTCCCTGACCGGCGAGTCGTTGCCGGTCAGCCATCCCGACGGCGAGGCGGTGGCCAGCGGTACGCTGAACGTGGG
>CAZPZK010000032.1:0-9762 GCA_964591095.1 uncultured Moraxellaceae bacterium
GGTGTATCCTTGCCGCTTCCCTCAAAAAACACCCGAACGCCCATGCGCCACACCCTGCCCGAAGACGTCGCCGCTCCCGGAACCCCCCGCAACGACTGGCAAACCCTGAAAACCCTGTTCCCCTACCTGTGGCAATACAAGTCGCGGGTGGTGCTGGCGCTGGCCTGCCTGATCCTGGCCAAGGTGGCCACGGTAGTCATTCCGCTGCTGCTCAAATACATCGTCGACGGACTGGCGGCGGGACCTTCGGCGCTGGTGGCGGTGCCGGTCGGCCTCATTCTCGCTTACGGTTTCCTGCGGCTGGCCTCCACCGCCTTCGGCGAACTGCGCGACGCCGTCTTCGCCAAGGTGGCGCAGCGCGCCATTCGCAATGTGGCGCTGGAAACCTTCAACCACCTGCACAAGCTCAGCCTGCGCTATCACCTCAACCGCCAGACCGGCGGCGTCACCCGCGACATCTCGCGCGGCACGCGCGGTATCGGTTCGCTGCTCAGCTTCATGCTGTTCAACATCCTGCCCACCATTCTCGAAATCGGCATGATTACCGCCATTCTGGTGACGATGTACGACTGGCGCTTTGCCGTGGTGACGCTGGGCACCATTATCATTTACACCACCTTTACCGTGATCGTGACCGAGTGGCGCAACAAGACGCGCCGCGAGATGAACGATCTTGATTCCAAGGCCAACACCCGCGCCGTTGATTCGTTGCTGAACTACGAAACGGTGAAGTATTTCGGCAATGAACAGTGGGAGGCCAAGCGTTACGACCATGCGCTGGTGCGCTGGGAAGACGCCTCGGTAAAGAACGAATATTCGATCGGTATCCTCAACAGCGGGCAGTCGGCCATTATTGCCGTGGGCATTACGCTGCTGGTGTGGCTGGCGGCGGACGGGGTGGCGAAGGGCACCATGACGCTGGGCGATCTGGTGGCGGTGAACGCCTTCTTGATCCAGTTGTACGCGCCGCTGAACATCCTGGGCATGGCCTACCGCGAGATCAAGCAGGCGCTGACCGACATGGAGCGCATGTTCAGCCTGCTGCGCGAGGATGCGGAAATCGAGGATGCGCCCGGTGCGCAGCCCTTGCAGACCCGGTCCGCCACGGTGGAATTCGCGGGCGTGGATTTTGGCTATGACGCCAAGCGCCAGATTCTGCATGGCGTTGACTTCACCATTCCCGCCGGGCATACCGTGGCGGTGGTGGGCAGTTCCGGCGCGGGCAAGTCCACGTTGTCCAAGCTGCTGTTCCGTTTCTACGACGTGGGCGGCGGGGCCATCCGCATCAACGGCGCGGACATTCGCGCGCTGACCCAGGCCAGCCTGCGCGCGCATATCGGCATCGTGCCGCAGGACACGGTGCTGTTCAACGACACCATTTACTACAACATTGCCTACGGCCGCCCGGAGGCAACGCGGGAGGAAGTCATGGAGGCGGCGCGTTCGGCGCGTATTCTCGATTTTATCCTGTCGCTGCCGGACCAGTGGGACACCACGGTGGGCGAGCGCGGCTTGAAGCTGTCGGGCGGGGAGAAACAGCGGGTGGCGATTGCCCGCACCATTCTCAAGAACCCGCCGATCCTGATTTTTGATGAAGCCACCTCGGCGCTGGATTCGCACACCGAAAAGGCCATTCAGGCGGAACTGGCGCTGATTTCGGCGTCGCGCACCACGCTGGTGATTGCGCACCGGCTGTCCACGGTGGTGGACGCCAACGAGATTCTGGTGATGGAACAGGGCCGGGTGGTGGAACGCGGCGGCCACCGCGAGTTGCTGGCCAAGGACGGGGTGTACGCGAAGATGTGGGCCTTGCAGTTGAGCGAAGAGGAGTCCTGAGCTTCAGCCCCGGCGCCGCGCGCACGGATACGGGCGGGCAGGTCGGGGGATCAGCCCGCCGCCGGACCGCCCGGCGCATGCATCAGCAGGATCATCGCGATGCTCAGCGCGATTTCCAGCCAGTACTGCATGGCGTATTCCCCCCGGCGAAAGGCCCGGACGCCGAAAAACAGCGCCGCGATCACGGCGATGCCCAGCAGGCGGTCCGTCATCTGGCTGAAGGCGGTCAAGGCCTCGGACAGCATCTGGCTATGGAAAAGGTCGCTGACGGAGAGCAGCAGTTCCAGCCCGAGGCGGGCGTGGGTGACGATGGCCACCAGGATGAGCATGGTGCTCAAGCGCAGGCGGAACGATTCATTGCGGCGGGGGATATCGCGTCTTCTGGCCATGATGGAATGCGGGTTATTGTGGGCCTGTGATTCAGAGTAGCGAAGGCCGGACGGAATTGAAAGCGGTCTTTGCCGACATTCAGTTCCCCTCCCGCCCTGACTAAAGTCCGCTTTCACGGACCGTGAGCGGCTCCTGATAGCGCACGGCAAACCTTTCATGTCGGTCGCCGGGTACACCCGGATATGCCCGAATCCGCAAATGGCCACGCTACGCTCGGCGGGTTTACCAGAGCGAAATGACCGCTTTCAGCCCGTCGATCCTCCACTCGCCGTCTTCCTGGTGCACGCTGGCCTCCACGTCGCTACGCTGGCCGGAGGGGTTGCCGAACAAGGTCCGCCGCTCGGTGATCCGCAGCAGCAGGGTGCGATGGTCAGGATTGCCGCCATCTACCCAGCGCACCGGGCCGAACTCGAAGCTGTCCCGACCCCCAAAGCGCCAGACGGCGCGGTATTGTTGCAGGTACTCGGCCTTGCTCAGCGTGAATCGCTGGGGAGGCGAACTGTCGGACCAGAGAATGGAGATAGCGGCGTCTTCCGAGATCAGTCGCTTCAGTTCGCCCTGATCATGGTCACGGAGGGCGTTCATCAAGCGTTCCGGAACGCCGGATACGGGAGCGGCGACGGAGGTCATGGAAACCAGCAGGGCACATCCTGGCAGCAGGGAGCGGAGAGTCATGGCTGTTACTCGCGGTTGTCGGCGCATTCCGCTTGGGCGGGCGCCCGGATGCAACGCACCTTCTTCATCAGGCGCATCATGCGCCGGTCATAGAGGCCCTGTTCCGTCATGCTCACCCGGGCCTCCCGCATCATTTCGACGTATTTCGGGGCATCGCCATCCGGCGGCGGGAAAAAGAACAGGATATCGTCTTCGGCGTCGCGTATGGCTTTCATCATCGGGTCGAAGCGGTTGAGGAACCAGGAGCGCGATGCCGGGCCGAAGGTGTCCGGAAAGGCGTTGCGGCGGCTGATCATCTGGAAGGTGAGCTGAGCCACCGGCAGCTTCAGCACCACCCCCTGACTGCCCACGCCCTTGTAAAGTTCCAGCGGCAGGTAGGCCACGGCCGGCGAGGCCACCACATCCACCTGGCCGTTGTTGAACTTGCCGGCAAAGTTGGTTACATCGGAGGCAACCCCTTGGGCGCCAATACGCTCCACCATCCGGACCTGGGCCGGATCGTAGTCCAGCACCGCCATCTTCCGGCCTGCCATCTTCGCCACCGAGTTGATGCGGCGGTCTCGCAGGAACAGGTAGGCCGCTCCCAGCGGTAGCAGCCCGGTAACTTCGAATTCCCCCTGCCGAAGCAGTTCCGCGGCGCCGGGGCGGTTCAAGGCCGTGAAGACCTGTTTCAGGCTGCCATAGTCGGGTAGCCCGCCGATGGAATCGATACTGCCCGTAAACGTGTTGAGCGGCCGGGCGCGGACGCCGGTCAGGAGGGCGGCGTCGCACTGACCGGCCTTGAGATCTTCGGCCGCGATGCGTTCGTCGGTATAGGCCTTTACCTCCAGGCTTACCCCCCAGCCACGGGCATCGAGGGCGTATTCCTTCATGGCGCCGTACAGGGGGCCTTGCCTTCCGGCCATGTCGAAGACACAGAATACCGGGGTGGCCCGGGCGCATATCGGGATCAGCAACAGGAGCAATGCCGGCAGGCATCGTGAACGCGGGGAGATCAGCACGGTCGACTCCGTCAAGGGAGAATGGAACTTGACTTTTAATTTACACAATGTGTAAAAATACACAATGTATATTTTTGGGGGCGGTATGAGCGAGCATGAAGGTCTTCGTGACCGGAAAAAGCGGCAGACCACGGACCATCTGGCGCAGACCGCGATGGAACTGTTCCGTGCCCGGGGTTATGACGTGGTCACCATGGAGGAGATTGCCGAAACCGCGCAGGTGTCGAGGCGGACGCTCTACGCCTATTTCCCGATGAAAGAGGCCTTGCTGGGGCATTTTTTCAGCGAGCGGGTGGCGGAGGACACGCGGCCGGTGCTGGAGCAGCTCCAGTCCCTGCCGGATGCGCTGGACCGCCTGCATATTTTCCTGTTGGGGGCCGCCTGGTGGGCAGAGCCCTACAAGGCCTGTTACGGGCCATTCCTGCAATACCGCTTCCACCATCCGGAGTCGCCCGACTGCGGCGGCAGTCCGGGATTTATCCGCCTGATCGCCGACGCCCAGGCGGCCGGACAATTGCGCCGGGACCGAACCCCTGAACGCCTGAAGGAAGACCTTTATGCCCTGATGGCCATGGGCGCACTGCGCTGGCTGGCCGGGCAGGGGAGCTTGGAGGACAACTACCGGCAGGTGTGGGACTTCTTCCTGAACGGGGCGTCAACCCGCCAAGGAGGCGCGCGCGCCCAAAATCCGGACCATGCATAAAAATTGACATTGCCTTGTTTTGCGGGAGCGCTCATTTCGCGTGTTGAGAGGGAAGGATTCGCTTGCTACTCTCAGGGAATAGTCCTGATGCCTTCCCCCTGAACGACAAGGAGCCGACATGGCCGCCAAACGCCTCAACAGCCTCGACTGGTCTTTCCTGGCCGGTGAAACCCGCGAATCGATGATGCATGTCGGCGGCCTGATGACCTTTGTCCCGCCCGCCGACGCCCCGGCCGACTTCCTGCGCAAGCTGATGGACGAAGTCCGCGCCGATACCCGCGTCCAGTCGCCGTGGAACCTGAAACTGCGTCATCCCGACCTGCTGACCCACCCGCTGCAGAGCTGGGTGGAGGACCGCGACTTCGATGTCGAATACCATGTGCGCCGCTCGGCGCTACCGACGCCGGGCGACGAGCGCGAGTTGGGCATCCTGGTGTCGCGCCTGCACAGCCACAACATCGACTTCCACCGTCCGCCCTGGGAAGTGCATTTCATTGAGGGGCTGGAAGGCGGACGCTTCGCCATCTACTTCAAGGTGCACCATGCGCTGGTGGACGGCTATACCGGCATCCGGATCCTGTCGCGCAGCATGTCGCACACCCCGGACGAACGCGACACGCCGCTGTTCTACCTGATTCCGCCGCCCCCGCGTCCGCCGCGCACCCGCAAGGAAGATCCGGCCCCGACGCTGGAGGCCCTGTGGCAAGGCGTGCAGGGGCAGTTGGATGTTTCGCGCAGCGCCGTCAACGCGCTGATGGCGGTGATCCGTTCCGCCCGCAAGCAGGACCACCAGCTGGTGGCGCCGATGCAGGCGCCGCTGTCTCCCCTCAACCAGAAGGTCAGTCGCAGTCGCCGCTTCGCCACCCAGCAGTTCCCGGTGGAGCGCTTGAAACGGGTTGCCCGCGCCGCCAACGGCACGCTCAACGACGTGGTGCTGGCCCTCTGTGCCGCCTCGCTGCGCCGTTTCCTGGCGGAACAGGACAGCCTGCCTGCCGAGGCGCTGACCGCCATGCTGCCGGTCAACGTGCGGCCCAAGGACGATCCGGGCGGCGGCAATGCCGTCGGGGCCATCCTCGCCTCGCTGGCCACCGACGAGCCGGGCGCGTTGCAACGGCTGCAAGCCATCATCGAATCCACCCGCCATGCCAAGGAGCAACTGCAGGGCATGTCGAAGAACGCCATCATGCAGTTCAGCCAGATGCTGATGGCGCCGATGCTGCTGTCGATGCTGCCCGGCGCCGCAGGCCGGGTGCGTCCCGCCTTCAATGTCGCCATCTCCAACGTGCCGGGGCCGGAAAATCCGTTGTATTTCCGTGGCTTCCGGATGGATTCCTACTTCCCGCTGTCGATTCCGTTCAAGGGTTATGCGCTCAATATCACCGTCGTCAGTTACGCGCGGACGCTGAATTTCGGGTTTATCGGCTGCCGCGATGCGTTGCCGCACCTGCAACGGCTGGCGGTCTACAGCCGCGAGGCGCTGGAGGAACTGGAGGAGGGGTTGGGGCTGGAGCTGGAGCCGGAGTCGGAGGTCTGACGCTGGCCTGATTGCCACTTCCCAACCAAGCGGCCGCTCTGTTACACATAGCGCCTGAGCAACCCGCAGGCGCTGTCCCCCATGAAAACCCGCATCACTGAACTGTTTGGCATCCGCTACCCTGTCCTGTTGCCCGGCATGAGCTGGATTTCCACCCCGGAACTGGTGGCCGCCGTCTGCAACGCGGGCGGCCTGGGCATTCTGGCGCTGGGGCCGCTGAACCCGGAGCAGACTCGCGCTTCGATCCGCCGCGTGCGGGAACTGACCGACAAGCCCTTTGGCGTCAATTGCGCGCTGATCATGCCCGGCGCGAAGGAAAACGCGCAGGTGGCGCTGGATGAAAAAGTGCCGGTGATCAATTTTTCGCTGGGCAAGGGTGACTGGCTGATCGAGGGCTGTCATGCCTATGGCGGCAAGGCCATCGCCACGGTGACGACGGCCAAGCATGCGCTGGCGGCGGAAGCGCAGGGCGTGGATGCCCTGCTGGTGACCGGCCACGAAGCCGCCGCGCACGGGGGCGACGTCACCTCGCTGGTGCTGGTGCCCGCCATCGCTGACGCGGTGAAGATACCGGTGATCGGCTGCGGCGGCTTTGCCGACCAGCGCGGCCTGCTGGCGGCGCTGGCGCTGGGCGCGGAAGGGGTGGCGATGGGCTCGCGCTTCGCCACCTGCGCCGAAAGCCCGGTACATGCCCGCACCAAGAAGGCGGTGGTGGCGAAGGATCAGCACGACACCGTCTATTCCCCGAATTTTGACGGACTCCCCGCGCGCTACATGAAAACCCCCACCGCCGTGAAACTGACCCGCAAGCCGATGGGCTTTCTCCCCGCGGCCTGGCATGCGCTGCTGGCGGCGCGGGCGCTGGCCCTGCCGGTGTGGAAAGTCATGGCCGGGCTGCTGGTGGAACCGGGCAAGATCCGGATGCTGGCGCTGTTTGGCGCCGCCACGCCCCGACTCAAGGCCGCCACCGAACAGGGCGACCTGGATACCGGCATGCAGTTCATCGGCCAGTCGCAGGGACTGATCCGCGATGTGGTGACGGCCGAGGTGGTGATGCGGCGGGTGGTAGGGGAGATTGAAACGGGGTGGCGTGCGGTTCAGGTCAAGATCACCGCGTAGGGGCGCACTGCGTGCGCCCTTGTGGACGAACACAAAGGTGAAGATAGACAAGATATGGCACGGCGGGAGCAGGGCGCACGCAGTGCGCCCCTACGGAGAGGGTGGGGTCAGGCCGCCTTCTTCCCCCGCCACACTCCCAGTCCCAGCATCAACACGCACAGCCCCATCACCGGCGCATACCCGAAGCGCAGGTAGGGCGTCTGTCCGGAAGTCATGTACACGCGGCTGCGCAGCACCGTGCGCTTGAACTGCGGCGCGGTGGCCACCAGCTTGCCATCCTGGTTGATGATGGCGGAAATGCCGTTGTTGGTGGCGCGGACAAACCACTTGCCGTTTTCCAGCGAGCGCATGCGCACCATCTGCAGGTGCTGGTCGGGACCGATCGAATGCCCGAACCAGCCGTCATTGCTGACCGTGATCAGGAAGTCGGCGTTGCGGGCATTGCGCCGTGTCAGCTCCGGATAGGCGACCTCATAGCAGATGGCGGCCCCGGCCCGGTAATCCCGCACCATCAGCGGCATCTGCTCCGCCGTGCCGGCGCTGAAGCTGGACATGTCGCGGCTGAAGAAGGGAATCGTATTGCGCAGCAGCGCCTCGAAGGGGATGTATTCGCCAAACGGCACCAGCCGCTGCTTGAAGTAAAGCCCATAGCCCTGACCGATCGCCGCCAGGCTGTTGTAGAACGGGGGAATGCCGGAAGCGTCAATCCGCTTGAGATCGGCAAACGGAATGCCGGTCACCAGCGTGCTGTGCGCGGTCAAGGCGTTGTTTTCCATTTCCACCAGGAATTCCGCCGCCTCGTACTGGAACATGGGAATCGCCGCTTCCGGCCAGATGACCAGATCATGCCCCCATTCCGCCTTGGACCACTGGCGGTAGATATCCAGCGTCCGGTCGCGCCACTCCAGTTGCCATTTGACATCCTGAGGGATATTGCCCTGGATGATGCTCAGGCTGAGGTAGCGCTGCGGATCGACGCGGCTCCAGGCCTGCAGGCCCAGCGCCAACCCGGCGCCCCAGACCAAGGCCAGCAACACTCCCGACCGCCAGGCGCGCGTTCCCTGCTTGAGCAGCGCCGCCGCGAATTGGCCGCTGATCACCGCCAGCAGACCGACACCGAACACCCCCAGCACCGGCGCATAATGCTGCAACGGCGTGTCCAGCAGCGCGTAGCCGGTATAAAGCCAGGGAAAGCCGGTAAACAGCCAGCTGCGCATCCATTCAAAGGCAATGAACAGCGGCGCGAAGGTCAGCAGCGGCCGCCGGTCCAGCCCGGCGCGGCGGTAGATAAAAGCCATCAGCGCCGACAGCGCGCCCATGATCACCGCCACCAGCCCGACCATGATCACCGACAGCCAGGCCGGGGTATTGCCGTAGTCGTGGACCGAGATATACAGCCACCACACTCCCGCGCCCCACAGGCCGATACCGTACATCCAGCCGATGCGGGCGGCGCGGCCGGGGCGCTGACCGGCCAGCAGTTCCGCCAGCAGCACCGGCGACAGCAGCGCCAGACCCCAGACATTGAACGGCGAGAGCGCCAGCACAAAAAGGGCGCCCGCCGCCAGCGCGACCACCGGCGCCGCCCAGGGACCGCGCAGGGCGGTCAGCAGTTTATTCATCATGCGGACGGGTTTCGACCTTGAGGACACGGATCATGCGCGCATCGGCCATCTGCACGGTAAAGCGCAATGGACCGATATCGATGGCTTCGTTGATGTTGGGCAGCCGCTCGAACTCGCTGAGCACGATGCCGCCGACGGTATCGAAGTCCTCATTGCTGTAGCGCGTGCCGAACTGGGCGTTGAAATCGGAGATGGGGGTAATGGCCTGCACGATCCACGAGCCGTCTTCCTGCTCGCTGATCCAGTGCGCATCCTCATCGGCGTCGTCATGCTCGTCATGGATATCGCCGACAATCTGCTCCAGCGCATCCTCCAGCGTCACCAACCCGGAAATGCCGCCGTACTCATCGACCACGATCGCCAGATGGCTCTGCTTGTCGCGGAATTCACTGAGCAACTTGTCGATATGCGCCGACTCGGGGATGCAAAAGGCCGGCCGCAGATAATCCTTGAGGCTGAAGCGCTCGTTCTTCTGGCCGATCAGCCGCAACAGGTCCTTGGCCAGCAGGATGCCGACCACTTCATCGGAGTTGTCCTCGGCCAGCACGGGAAAGCGGGAATGGGCGGATTCGATCAGGACGGGGAGGAAATCGCGGGGTTCGTCATCATCCCGGATGCAGATCATCTGCGCGCGCGGCACCATGATCTCGCGGACCTGCATGTCGGCCACGCGCAGGGTGGCCTCGATGATGCGTTCCGCTTCCGCATCCAGCACGCCGCGCTTGCCGGCGCTGCGGATCACTTCGCGCAGTTCGGCGCGGTCCTGGGGTTCGTTGCTCAGCATGCCGGTCAGGCGGTCCAGCCAGGACTTGCCCTGATCGTTTCCTCGGTCGTCGCTCATGGTTCGGGGGGAATGGTGGTAGGGACGGAGATTGTGAC
>CAZPZK010000032.1:9772-14529 GCA_964591095.1 uncultured Moraxellaceae bacterium
AACGACAGGCGGATCGGATTGCGTCAACGCGCTGCTCCCTCGCCCCCCCCCCCCGCTTCCGGCGGAACGGAGCGCCGGACGGACAGTCTGACGGCAGCGGGGGGGAAATGCCAGTATTTCGAGCGGAAGGCGGGGCTTCTGCTATGCTCGGCAGAACTGACACTATTGAATGAATCGGGGAGGCATGGCCCATGCGTCAACGTGAATGGATACTGGTTGCCGCCGCGCTGCTGGGCGCGTGCGGCAAGGAACCGCCGCCGCGCGCGCCGACCGTGGATACCGGCCGCACGGAAACCCTCAGCATCGAAGCGGCCGACGCCGCCGGCTACAACGGCAAACTGATCCGCCAGAAGGTGGACAACTCCCTCAATGCCAATGATGACTACAATCGGCAATTGCAGGAGCAGGGCAACGATTAAGCGGCCGGTTCCAGATAGGGATTGGCAATGCCCAGTCCCGCCAGCACCCGGATTTCCAGCCCTTCCATTTCCTCGGCCTCGTCATCCTCGATGTGATCGAAGCCCAGCAGGTGCAGCACGCCGTGCACCGTCAGGTGCGCCCAGTGGTCGCGCACCGCCTTGCCCTGTTCCTCCGCCTCCGCGAACACCACCGGCACGCAGATGATGATATCGCCCAGCGGTTCGCGCGGCAGGCTGTCGAGCACTTCTTCCGGCAGTTCGGAAGGAAAGGACAGCACATTGGTCGGCTTGTCCTTGTCCCGGTATTCACGGTTCAGCGTCTGGCTTTCCTCCGCCTCCACCAGCCGGATCGCCATTTCACAGGGCTTTTGGCGGCCCGCGCCTGCCAGCGCGGCCTGAACCCATACCTTGAAGTCGGCCAGTTTCGGCAAATCCTTGTGCTTGGCGGCTTTTTGCCAGGTCACAGTACACAGCGGCTTGCTCATTCGGCGTCATCCTCGTCGCGGTCCCGGCGCTCGCGGCGCGGTCGGTCCACCTTGGGCGGATGTTCCTTGTCCCAGCTCTCATAGGCCTCGACGATATGCTGCACCAGCGGATGGCGCACCACGTCACGGCTGCTGAAGCGGGTGATGTGGATGCCCGGCACGTTGTCCAGCACGCGGATGGCGTGCGACAACCCGGACTGCATGCCGCGCGGCAGGTCCACCTGGGTGATGTCGCCGGTAATCACCGCCTTGGAGCCAAAACCGAGACGGGTCAGGAACATCTTCATCTGTTCCGGCGTGGTGTTCTGGCCTTCGTCGAGGATGATGAAGGCATGGTTGAGCGTGCGGCCGCGCATGTAGGCGAGGGGCGCCACTTCAATGACCTGCTTCTCTATCATCTTCGCCACCCGATCAAAGCCCAGCATTTCGTAGAGGGCGTCGTAGAGCGGGCGCAGGTAGGGGTTGATCTTCTCGGTGAGGTCGCCGGGCAGGAAACCCAGTTTTTCGCCGGCCTCGACGGCGGGGCGCACCAGCAGGATGCGGCGGATTTCATCGCGCTCCAGCTGATCCACGGCGCAGGCCACGGCCAGGTAGGTCTTGCCGGTACCGGCGGGGCCGACGCCAAAGCTGATGTCGTGGTTGAGGATGTTTTGCACGTAGCGGCGCTGGTTGTGACCGCGCGGGCGGATACTGCCCTTGCGGGTGTGGAGCGCAACATCGTCATCCTGCTCGCGCGCCTCGGCGCGGGGTTCGGCCTGGGTTTCCGCCGGCGGGGCGGCGTCTTCGGGGGTGTCCTGGCTGGTCTGGATCATGAGGTGGATGGTATCCGTGGTCAGGTCGGGGCTTTGCGCGGTTTCGTCATAGAGCCGGGTCAGCAGGCGTTCGGCGCGGGTGACGGCGGTGAGCGGGCCGTGCAGGTGGAAGTGGTGTCCGCGGTGGTGGATGCGGATGCCGAGGCGTTCTTCCAGCAGTTTGATGTTTTCGTGCAGGGGGCCGCAGAGGGCGGTGAGCCGCTGGGGGTCCGGCGGGGTCAGGTGGAGCTGGCGGATGGTGGTGAGGCTGCTGTTCAAGGCTGGGGGTGGCTCCGGGTTGGGGGCGGTGTTTTGGGAAGTATAGCTGAGGTGGATAACGCCTGCCCAATCCCGTACGGTGTGTTTTGCCAGGGGTGTCGATACAGTAGGAGGTGGTCTTCTAGTCTTGGCTGGGCAGAACGGTGGATAAAGTCGCGGCAGGTAAACGGGAACGGGGTGTTTGTCCCGCAGCGGTACCGGTGCGGCGATGGCGGGTTCCTGATGGCCGAACGCATGCTCGACAAGCGTCAGGGCTTGACAGACCGTTGTGGTAAAAGGTAATAATCATAAGACAATTGGCTCGGTGATTCATATCCACCGCCACCGCCACCGCGCTCAGATGTACCGGCGCAACCAGCTGCAATGTGCGATGGATTAATGCTATTCGTTTTTTTGGCACCTACTATCGATGGCACTATATGACTGCACAATCTCACGAGATTTTGATTTTAGATGGCCATAAAACCTCAATGGCATGTTGCCCGCCATTGCCTGAGAATGAGCCACGCATTACAAGGTCTGCGGAAACTATACGTTTGTCATGCTGCTGGCGCGGATACATTGGTACTTGGGAAATAAAACAGGGTCGACTTTTTCTTGTTGGGCTTAGTGGGGATTATAATCTGGCCGAAGGGGAACCTATTTTTGCAGATTGGTATTCTGGGGAACTTATTATACCTGAAGGTGAAATTCTGGACTACATTCATTTAGGTTTTGCCACAGTCTACGAACGGGAGCAACGCATAGTTATAGAAAGAGGATTTGTTGTTAAGGCTTTTGCGGTTAATAATCGACCGATGCCACAAGATGCAGATAAGATCAAAGAATTTGTAGAAAGTCGCGGCATAAAATCGTTAATTCATTTCACAAGAGTGGTAAACGTACCCGAAATTCTAAAGCACGGCCTGTTAGGCCGAGAAAGCATTGCAAACAAGGGGCTGTGTGCAAGCTTTAATGATCAATATCGCTACGACAATGCAGCCGATTCCGTGTGTGCATCAATATCATTTCCTAACTATAAAATGTTCTATAGCCTTCAGAAGAGAAACTTAGAAGAAGATTGGGTGGTGCTCAGGCTGGACCCTAAAATTTTATGGGAGATCCCTTGCGCGTACTGTTTTTCAAATGCTGCATCAAGCGGCGTTGCGAAAATACCTATTGAAAACAGAATGGGATTTCAAGCTTTGGCGTCAATGTTCGAGGATTTCCCGCCGAATACTATGAGAAGTAATCTAAGGATTCCTAGGGAATATACCACAGATCCACAAGCGGAAGTTTTAATTTTGGCTCCAGTTGACCCAAGCTACATTCTTGATATTAGCGTAAATGGGAAGAATAAGATAAAAGATATTGAAACAATGCGGAAATTATTTGAACCATTCTATGGTAAATTTAAATTTACGCATGACGAGTCATTGTTCACCTATCGAAAAGATTATGAGCATTGGAGGCGTGATCAATTATCGACCGATGATTTGGTAAAAATATTTCTTGACATGTAGAGGGGTGGGTATGGCTTCTAGGCCGATTTTTTTGCCAAAAAAAGAAGGAGATTTATTAGTGTGTACGGAGTATGTCGATTTTAACTGGAGTCCCGGTATGGCAGTGACTCAAAAACAGAAATCCATTTTATCGCTTCATAGGGCAGCGATAAATAATAACATTTGCACTCATCCACTTGAAATATCTAGCAAATCAGAAAATCCTCTTGGGGTCAATCTAAGTGCGTTTAATCTCAAAGGGTCAACAAGAAAACGAAATCAAGTTTTCACAGTCGAAACATTGTATCAATCAAGTAAAGTATTTGAGAGTGGTGGTCCCTATCGCGATCTTTTAAGCGTAAGCTCAAGAGAGGCAAAGAAAGACAATCGAATAAGGGAGTCAGGAAGACTTATAGCTTTTGACTTACTTGGAGAGAGGTGGCCTCTTGAGCCGAAAACAGCATTTTATGACTGGATTTATATAAATACTCTTGCAAAAAACGACTACCTTGCAGAAGAGCTTTGTAAATATGATGCATTTACAGATATTGAGTTCAATCCAAAAAAATCAATAAACTGCCAAGCATACTCTGTTGCGCTTTTTAGAGCGTTGACAATGCGTAGTCTAATTGGTGATATTCTTGGTGATAGACAGGCTTACTTTGATATTATTGGCGATAGGCCAGTGAGTAATGCTGTTGAGAATACTCAGAGTCAAAGTAGGTTGCTCTAAGAAAAGTCTGAACAAGTCCCCAGTCGGTTCTGCTAAAATTTGACCATCGTTTTCCAGGCTCCGACCATGGAACATCAGCCCAACAGAAACGGGGTCGGACTCGATTATATTCCCCCATTCTCAATCCCTTCCCCCATATCCGCATTCACCACTCCATCATAAATATCCGCCACCGCCACCCGCAACCCCACCGACTCCAGAACCACCTCATCCCCCAGAAAATACACACAGGAATGCCAATTCTCGCTACGGCGCATCACCTCAACCTTCACAAAGTCCTGCTCCACAATCACATATTCCAGCAAGGAAGGAATCTGCATATACGCCAAACGCTTCACCGACTCATCCATCCGACGCGTTGACTTCGACAGCACCTCGACCAGCAGCGTCGGCGACTCCGTAAAATACCCGCTGACCGGCGGACAGTTCACCAGCACATCCGGATAAAAATAATGGCCCCCCACCTTCACCCGCATATCCGAAATGTACGGACGGCACGGCTTGCCCTTCAGATGGATATTCAGCGCGGTATGCAGGTTTCCCGCAATCAGGTTATGGTTGGCATGCGC
>CAZPZK010000033.1:0-1405 GCA_964591095.1 uncultured Moraxellaceae bacterium
CTTTACCGGCGTGCTCAAGCCAGGTGCTGAAGTCACCGTTTCATTCACCGTAACCGTTCAGGAGTGATCGAATCTGGTGCGCTGCCCGGGCGGCATGCCAATGAAAAATTAACATTTTGATGGGTTTTTTTGTTCTGTCGTCAAATTTGGCCGTTCATCTTTCTCTTGAGATTTGTGGGCTGCTTCACAGAAATGAAATGCTATGATTCGATCATGAGGATAGTGGATCAAGGACTTAACCGCGCTTCCTGACAGTCGTTGATTCGAGTCGCGCGTCCTTAACACTATTCAAACAATGGTGAGTTTAGGCTGGAAGTACTTTAAGGGCTGAGGGTCGTGTGCGGCTGCTCCCAAGTGGATACATGAGGTCTATATGCGTTTGAATGCGGCATTTCTGGCTTTTGCTTTCCTGGCTTCGGGCTATGCCCAGGCTGCTCCCGCGGTAGAGCCTGTCAAGGTGAATCTTCAGGCCTTCAAGGTGGTTTCCGCCAACGGCAAGGAGTCGCTGGTAGAGAGCAAGACGGCGAAACCGGGTGATGTGCTCGAGTACCGCGCCACCTACAACAATGTCAGCAAGAAGAATGTGGCCAACCTGCTGGCGACGTTGCCGGTGCCCAAGGGCATGGAGTATGTCGCCCAGTCCGGCAGTCCGGCGTCTCCGGAGGCTTCTCTGGATGGCAAGGTGTTCGCACCGGTGCCGTTGATGCGCAAGCGCGCTGACGGCAAGGGCGATGAGCCGGTTCCGGTAGCGGACTACCGCGCCCTGCGCTGGAAGGCGCTGGATTTGCCGGCTGGAAAAACGTTTGAGGTCAGCGCCCGTATGCGGGTCGGGGCTTCGCAATAGTTTAATATCCGTGCGAGGGTTGCTGAGCGAAATCAAACCGCAACCCCCGGCCGGTAAGCTGTTACGGCCGTGTGGACTGTTTATGATGGTTGCCGGCCTTAGCGGGGTTTCTTTCAAGAATTGTGAGTGCAGCTTTTTGTGGCTGCTTTGCAGTGTGGTTTTGCCTGCGTTCCGCGGGCAGGGCTGGTACAGGGGCAGGACGCCCACTGTTTTCTGACACAAGGATTACGGTGGGCAATGTTGGCTCCTGCCGGGCCGGCAAGGCAAAAACGAAATAATTCAAGTAAACTTTGGGGGATTCATCCATGAGTAATCAAAAAGCCCGTCAGGCCGCCGTGAACCGGTCCGCCTGGCGTTTCAATCCGCTGGCGCTCTCGATCGCCCTGGCCTTGGGCGGTGTTTCCGCCCAGGCGCTGGCGGCGGCTCCGGACGCCGGCCAGACCATCGGCAACATCGCGACCGCCACCTATACCGACGGTTCCGGTGTCGTGCGTCCGGCCACGTCGAACCCGGTCAGCACCACCGTGCTGCAAGTGGCCAGCTTCGACCTGACCGATCCCA
>CAZPZK010000033.1:1505-14517 GCA_964591095.1 uncultured Moraxellaceae bacterium
AACCCGGTCAGCACCACCGTGCTGCAAGTGGCCAGCTTCGACCTGACCGATCCCAACACCAAGTACGTGACGCTGGGCGGCCAGGTCGTGTTCCCGCATACCCTGACCAACACCGGTAACGGCACGGACACCTTCCTGCTGACGGCAACCCAGACCCCGGATCTCCCCAACCCCGGCGGAGATAATTTCACGCTGGGTACTTTTGCCATTTACGCCGACTCAGACGGTAATGGTATTCCTGATAATGCGATTGACCTGAACGGCTCCACGGTCAGCCTGCCGCGCAATGGCAACTTCACCTTCGTGGTGGTGGGTTACGCCCCTGCGAGCGGACTGATTGATGGAAACACCGCTACGGCGACTGTCACCGCCGACTCGCAAGTCTATGAAGGTACCGGCGATGATCCGGCCGATGACTCCAATCTCGACACGGCGATCCTGACCGCCGACGCCGTCATCAACGTCACCAAGTCCGCCAATGTCACGCAAGGCCCGACCGGTACGTTGGTGGAATACACCATTACCTATACCAACGTCGGTAACAACACGGCCACCCTCGTGACCCTGACCGACGCCATCCCGGCCGGCATGACCTATTTCCGTGACGGCACCCATGTGCCGAGCTGGAACGGTTCCACCCAGACCGACGGTGCCGATGCGGATGTCTTCTCGGTTTCCGGCGCCAACGTGACCGCCGCTGTCGGCTCCGTGGCTCCCAACGTTACCGGCCAGATCAAGTTCTGGGTGCAGGTCGACGCCACCACCGCGCCGGGCACGCTGATCAACACCGCCAATTACACCTTCGATCCGGACGGTCCCGGCACCAAGCCGGTCACCCCGACCGCCCCGTCCAACGACGTGCCCTTCGATGTGCTGCAGACCCGCAATGTCGCCGCCAACGATGATCCGGCAACGACGCCCGCTGTGGATGGCGGTATTAACGACATCGTGACCGTGGCCTCCGCCCTGCAGGGCGCGACGGTGGTCTTCAACAACGAAATCTGGAACCAGGGCAACGGCACCGATACCTTCAACATCACCTACACCAATGTCAGCTTCCCGACCGGCACCTCGATCTTCCTGTACAAGAGTGACGGCCTCAACCAGCTGATCGACACGAACGGTGACGGCATCCCGGATACCGGCCCCGTGGCGCCGGGTGCCCGCTACACCGTCGTGTTGAAGGCGGTATTGCCGGCTTCCGCCAGCGGCAACAACGGCGGCGCCGGTTTCGACATCACCAAGACCGCCACCTCCACCGCCACCGGAGTGGTGGCGACCGCTGGCGATCAGGACGACAACGTGACCGATCACCTGGATGCCATTGTCGGCAGCACGGTTGACTTGGAAAACGCCACCCTGCTCGCGGACGGAACCGGTGCGGTCACGGCTCTCGGCGGCGCACCGTGGACCACCAAGTCGGTGAACCCGGGCCAGAGCGCGACCTTTGTCCTCAAGGTGGAAAACACCTCGCTGACGGCGGACAACTACAACTTCCTGGCCGATGATGACGGCACCTTCGGCGCCACGGACGACTTGCCCTCCGGCTGGTCCGTGACCTACTACCAGGATGGCGGCGCGGGTGACTGCTCGACGCTGGGCGGCGCATCCGCCAACACCGGCACCATCAATGCCGCGATCAAGGCCACGTATTGCGCCGTGGTTGCCGTGCCGGCCAATGCCACGCCGGTCACCGCCCAGTCGATCTACTTCCAGACCACCTCGCCGCTGACCGGCGCGGTTGACTCCAAACTGGACGCCGTGACCGTCAACACGGTGCGTAATATCCAGATATCGACCAACAACAGCAACACGGTCTATCCGGGCGGCACGGTGGATTACGTGCATATCATCACCAACAACGGTAACGTCAAGGAAGGTGATCCGACGGTCAACGCGCTGCCGTTGACCAATGCGGAAGCCAACCCCTACGCCACGGCGGTGGCTTTGTCGACGGCCAACACCACCGGCGGCGCCAATCCCTGGTCCACCCAGTTGTTCTATGACGCCAACAACAACGGCGTGCTGGACACGGCGGAAGCCGCGACGCCGATCACCAACCTGAGCTTCACCTCGGCGGGCGGTGCCGGCTTGACACCGGGCGAATCCATCCGGATCTTTGCCCGGGTCATCTCCAACGTCAACGCCAACCCCGGTGACAGCGACGTGGCGACCGTAACGGTGACGACAAGCGGCAATTACAATCTGGTAACGCCTCCGGCCGCGGTCTTCAATACCGACACCACCAGCGTCATCGGCGGTCAGGTGCGTCTGTTCAAGTATCAGGCGCTGGATGCCAACTGCGATGGCACGGAAGAAGGCAGCTTCGTGCAGACGGCCCTCTCGGCCAAGCCCGGTGCGTGTATCATCTACCGCATCGTCGCCACCAACCAGGGCGTGTCCGCCGCCACCAACGTGGTGATCAATGACGCGACGCCGACCTACACGACGCTGGATACCGCGGGCGGTCGTCCGACTGTGACCGGCGTGGGTAACACCATCACCGCGTCGCCGGGCAACAATAATGCCGGCAACGTCCAGGCGACGATCCCGTCCCTGAACGGCGGTGCGTCGGAAACGATGGAAATCGGTGTGCAGATCGACAACTAAGACGGAGCTTTGTCAGGCCAAGGATGGCTGTCGTACTATCGGAGCCGGTGCAATCCGGCTTCACCCCATCTAAAGCGTTAGAATTTTAATAATTAAGGTAATTCTTCCATGCGCCAAAACCACTTTTGTCTCTACGCTTGCTACACGCTGTTGGTGTGGCTGGGCGTATTGCACATGAGCGGAGTGGCGTTCGCCGCGCCTGCGGTCGGCGCAAAAATCAGTAATCAGGCCTTTGTCCAGTACGACAATCCGCTGGACCCACTCAACAAACTGACTTCCAGCTCCAATGTCACTATTGTCGAGATCGCGGCTGCCCTCCTCACTCCCGATCAACCCATCACCGCCGGACCCGGCAGCACGGTCACCTGGCGGCACGAACTGTCCAATAACGGCAGTGGCGCCGACACTTACACCTTGTCCGTGCAGAATCTGGGCGGAGACAGCGGCAACCTGGCCGGACTGCACGTGGTCCATGATCGCAATGGCAACGGCGTCGAGGATGCCGGTGAGGCCGTGCCCACGGTCACGCTGACCCCGGGCACGACCGCGATTTTGCTGGTGATCGGACAAATTCCGGTCAATGCCGACGAAGGTTTCACCTATCAAACGCAAATCAATGCCCTGAGCACGGTGGATCCCGGCATTGTCCTGACGAGAGATGATCTGGCGACAATCGCGGGACCGCTCATCGAACTGGGAAAGACGGTCAGCGCCCCCGCCGCCAAGCAGAACGACGAACTGGTCTACACCCTGTCCATCCGCAACCGCAACGCCATTGCCGCCTTGCCAACCCAGGTGTCAATCGACGGTCTCAACCTGGCACGGGTGATCGTGGATGATCCCGTACCCGCCAATGTGCAGTTGAAGGAAGCTCCGGTGTACCCTGGCCCCGGCAAGGTTGTTTACCATATCGCGGAAACCCCGGCCGACCAGTTTGTCACTCTTCCTCCCTTCGGGTTGTATGGTCAGGTTGACCGTATCGGCGTGGCCTACACTGCCTTCGCCGGTAACCAGACGGATGAACTGCAGTTCCGGACCAAGGTCCTCGACAGCGCGGTGGATACCACGGTTGTCAACCAGTTCCGGTTCCGTCATCGCTTGGGCGATATCGAGCGCGTGGTGATCTCCCCCGAAGTCCAGACGGTGGTCAGTGAACCCGGCAAGCTGCCGACGCTGGTCAACAAGGACAAGCAGTATGCCGATCTGGAGCTGCGGATCGGACTGGGCGACGAGTTGTTCCTCGAAGCCACCTGTTCCGCCTGCAATACCGAGTCAGGACGCCGGGATTATCTGGTGATCAAGGTTACCTCCGGCAATAACAAGCTGAATGACGGAACCAACCCCAATCGTCCCGATTTTTATGCCAATACGGCGGACGGCAAGGATCATGTGATTGTCACCGCCTACGAAACCGGCCCCAACACCGGTATTTTCCGCGTCGTTGCCTTTGGGGAAGACACCACCAAGACCGTGACCATCGGCATTCCAACCCACCAATACACCGGCGGTCCGATCGATGTCTCCGACAACCTGCTGGAAACGGTTCGCCATGATCGACTGATCGCCACCATCCTATACTGTATCCAGCCGGATCTGGTGCATGGCAAGGACGTGAATGTGGCCGCGAATGTGCTGGTGGATCCCTTTGGCGTGGTCTTTGACAGCCAGACCAACCTGCCGGTACCGGGCGCGCAGGTGACGCTGGTACGGATGATCGGCGGGGCAGAAGCCCCTGACCAAACCTTTATCTATGATGACAACGGTCGCCAGTGCAGCCCCACGCCCCGTCATCCCGAGGCGGACAGCGCCTGTCAGGGCTCGATCACGACGACGGCGGATGGCAAGTACCGTTTTCCGCTGGTGGATGCCGGGGATTACTTCCTGAAAATCACGCCGCCGGCGACCCATACCTTCCCCAGCAATGTCAGCATTCCTACTTCGTACAACCGGGTGGTTGTGCTGGGGTCGCGGGGCGAAGTCTTTAATGTTCCACCCGCGCTGGGACCGGTGGAAATCGACGTCCCGGTGGATCCGCAACTGGCGCAGGCCTCCTTGCAGGTCAGCAAGAGCGGCAACCGGACGACGGTGGAGCTGGGTGAATTCGTCGACTATACGGTCAAGGTGCGCAATGGCGGCGCAGCCATCGCCACGGCGGTCAAGGTCGAGGACCGGATGCCGTCCGGATTCAGCTATGTGCAGAAGTCGGCCACCCTGGACAGCGTGGCCGTGGAGCCGGTGCAGGGCGGCGGCATCATCCGTTTTGACCTCGGCAACCTGCCGGGCAATACCGAGCATACCATCCGCTACCGTCTCAAGGTCGGTGCGGTATCGCGTCTGGGGGATGCCGTCAACCAGGTGGTCGCTTACGAGGATACGCCGGGCGGACTGCGCTCCAATGTCGATGCCTACAAGGTGCGCGTCATGCCGGGAGTGTTTACCGCCGAGGGCTACATTACCGGCAAGATCTACACTGACTGCAACCGTAACGGCGTGCAGGATCTGGAGGAAATCGGCGTTCCCGGGATCCGCTTCTACCTTGAGGACGGCACCTTTGTCGTGACCGATGTCGAAGGCAAGTTCGACTTCTACGGCCTGCGTCCGAAAACCCACATCCTGAAACTGGACCGGACGACCCTGCCGCGCGATATCGAACTGATCGAGCAGAATGTGCGGCATGGCGGTGACCCGGCCAGCCGGTTTGTCGATCTCAAGCCCGCCGAACTGCACCGTGCTGACTTTGCCGTCACGGCCGGTTCCGGTAGCTGCGAAGGTCCCGGCATGGAAGAAATCTTCCAGCGTCGGGCGGATGGCGATGCGCCCTTTGGCGAGCTGGAGCGTAATCTCAAGGCCGAGCTGCCGGTCATCCCGGTCACGGTGAGCGATGTGCGCTCGCTGCCGGCCTCCGGTTGCCTGGCGGGCGGCGACCAGAAGTGCGGCGAACATGGCAAGGCCAACCTGCCCGAACTGAGCGAGGCGCTGACGCCGGCGCCGCGCGCCAAGTTGCGCGCGCGGATGCCGGAACTGGAAAGCTACCTGCCGACCGCCGATCGCAATGTGGCCATTCTCAACCTGACGGAAGGCGAAATCCTTCCGACCCGTCAGGCGGTCATCCAGGTCAAGGGCACCTTGGGCGCTACCATGACCCTGACCGTGAATGACCGTGAAGTAGCGTTTTCGCGGGTTGGCAAGCGTATTACCGTGCAGGACACCCGCGTCGAGGGTCGTGAATACATCGGTGTCAATCTGGATCCGGGTGCCAACCGCATCCGTTTCCGGCAAACCGATGCCATGGGTAATCCGCGCGGCGAAGCCGTGGTTACGGTGGTGGCGCCCGGGGCGCTGCACGCGATCAAGCTGCTGGCGCCAAAAAAGAGCCTGGAAGCCGATGGTGAAAGCACCATGGCTCTGAACCTGATCCTGCATGATGAGGATGGCGTGCCGGTGACCAGCCGCACCCAGATCACGGTTGAGGCCAGCGCCGGACGTATTCAGGAAAAGGATCTGGATCCCAAGCAGCCGGGCACCCAGCTTTTTGTGGAAGGCGGTGAAGCCATTCTGACGCTGGTGGCTCCCACAGCCCCCGGTGAAGGCGAGGTGGTGGTCCGTACCGGCACCTTCAAGGAGATGGTCGAGGTCAAGTTCGTGCCCGCCATGCGCCCGCTGATTGCCGCCGGTATCGTGGAAGGCATGATCAGCCTCAAGGATTTCGATACCAGCAAATTGACGCCGGCGATGGCCAGCGATGGCTTCGAGGATGAGTTGCGCAGCCTCTCCAGCAGTCAGGACGGCCAGCTCAATACCAGCGGCCGCGTGGCCTTTTTCCTCAAGGGCAAGGTCAAGGGCGAGTATCTGCTGACCCTGTCCTATGATTCGGACAAAAACCGCAACCAGTCGCTGTTCCGCGATATCCGTCCGGAAGAATACTATCCCGTGTACGGCGACTCCGCCGTCAAGGGCTATGACGCCCAGTCCACCGGCAAGCTCTATGCCCGTGTCGACAAGGGCCGGTCCTATGTGCTGTACGGCGATTACAATACCCGCGTCGAAAACACCAAGGCGCTGGAACTGGGGCAGTACAGCCGGTCGCTGACCGGGGTTCGCGCGCACGCCGAGGACGACAAGAGCAGCGCCACCGTGTTTGTGGCGCAGACCAACGCCACCCAGGTGGTCGATGAAATCCCCGCCAACGGCACCTCCGGGCCTTATCCCTTCCGGGGCGTTGACAGCTTCCTGATCAACAGTGAAAAGGTCGAGATCATTCTCCGTGACCGCAACAATCCCGGTGTGATCATTTCTACCCAGACCCAGACCCGCTTTGTGGATTATGAACTGGAGCCGCTGACCAATTCGCTGATCTTCCGCAGTCCGGTGCCCAGCCTCGACGCTAACCTCAATCCCTATTTCATCCGCGTCACCCTGGAAGCGGATCAGGGCGGACCGGAATACTGGGTGGGCGGCGTTCATGGCCGCCATCAGTTTGGCGAGCGGCTGACGGTCGGCGCCTCGGCGGTCGTCGAGGACAATCCGACACAGGCCTACCAGTTGGGTAGCGTCAACGTCATCTACAAGTTGACCGCCGATACCCGGGTGGTGCTGGAAGGCGCGGCTTCGGATACGGAAAAGGGCAACAAGGGCGTCGGCTCCGCCGGTCGCATCGAAGTGGTTCATGAGAAGGGGACGGACTACTGGCGCTTGTTCCACGGCCAGAGTGAAAACGAATTCGAGAACCCGGCCGCGCCCTTGAGCGCCGGCCGTTCGGAAAGCGGCGCGCGGCTGCGGGTCAGCCTGAAGGATTGGGGTTTGTTCCGGGCCGAGGCCAGCCGCACCGAAAGCGGTATCACCGCCGGCGTGCGCCAGGGCCTGAAGGTCAGCTTCGAGCGCAAGGTCAACAGCTGGCTGGGCCTGGAAGTCGGCTCGCGTATCTATGATGAAACGACGCAGCCGGCCACCGGTAGCAGCCTGGGTGTCACCCCTTATGAAGGCGTGACCGCGTGGGTGAAGATGAACGGCCAGTTCCCCCAGTTGCCGGGCGCATCGGCTTTCCTGGAATTCGAGCAGGATGTCGATCATGCCGATCGTCAGGTGGCGGCGATTGGCGGTGATTACCGCATGGGCACGCAAGGCCGGCTGTATGCCCGCCATGAACTGATTTCCAGCCTGTCCGGCGGCAACGGCCTCAATGACCAGCAGCAGCGCAACACCACGGTAGTCGGGTTTGAGGACGAGTACATGAAGGATGGCCGCGTATTCAGCGAGTACCGTGTCCGTGACGCCATCAGCGCCAATGAGGCCGAAGCCGCGATCGGCCTGCGCAATCGCTGGTACCTCAGCGAGGCTGTCCGCATGAGCACCAACCTGGAACGGGTTTCCACGCTCAAGGGCAACGGCAACAACGACTCCACGGCGGCCAGCGTCGGGCTGGAATATCTGTCGAACCCCTTGTGGAAGGCGACCGGCAAGGTCGATTTCCGTTGGTCGGACAGCACCGACACCATTCTCAATCAGCTGGGGCTGGCCTGGAAGCTCAATCGCGACTGGACCTTGCTGGCGCGCAATACGATCAGCCTCGCCGACAACAAGAAGACCGGCAACAAGCTGCTGGACCGCTTCCAGATGGGATTTGCCTGGCGGCAGGTCGATACCAACCGCTGGGATGCCCTGACCAAGATCGAATACAAGCTGGAGGATGACCGCTCGGTGGCCACCCAGCGGATTGATCGCGACGCGGTGATTTTCTCCACGCACGTCAATTATCATCCGGTCCGTCGCTGGACCCTGGGCGGCAACTATGCCGGCAAGTTCGTCAATGACAATTCCGGCGCCGGCGCCGTGGACAGCACGACACACATGGTGGGCGCGCGCGTCATCCATGACATCACCGAGCGTTGGGAAGCCAGCGTGCAGGGCGGACAGATCTGGGATGACGACGGCCTCAGCCGCCACGTCCTGGGCGTGGAGACCGGCTACATGGTGATGACCAATTTCTGGGTGTCCGGCGGCTACAATTTCGTCAGTTATGATGACGGCGATCTGGTGGGCAACGACTATACCGTTGACGGCTTCTACCTGCGCTTCCGCTTCAAGTTTGATGAAGACCTGTTCAGCGCCCGCAAGCCCGGCATCAACAAGACCCTGGAGCCTGAAAATGTCAGCCCGTAATCCAAGCCGTCTGGCGACATTGAGCCTCTGCACCGCATTGTGGCTGGCGGCAGGCGGCGCAAACGCCGAAGACACCCTCCAACCGCAGGAGGCGCGCATCAGCGACCCGGTGGTCCATGCCGACATGAACGGACTGAAAGTCCTTCAGGACCGCATTGCCCGGCTCAATACCGGCGGCGTCGCCGCAGATAATTACTATCTGGTCAAGGCGCAGGCCTGGCTCGATTTCGCCAATCACGAATACTACGAAAATGACCGCAGCCAGGTGATCGAGCAGGCGGTGGAGCAATCCGCGTGGCTGGTGGGTCAACTCGAAGCCGCCATCAGCAATATCACCCTCGATACGCCGGTCATCGGCGAGTCACAACGCTTGCGCGAAGATTTGTGGAAGATTGCGGCGGACATGAAGCAGCATCAGGGCTTTGCCTGCGCCGCCGCGCCGCTGGCCGAGATGGAGGTGCGCCTGGTCTGGGCCGGGCACGAAAACAAGGAGCTGGGCTGGCGCCATGCCCGCGAGCATTTTGCCGCCGCTGAGCGCCTGGCCAAGCGCGCGCGCAAGCTGGCCGATAACTGCGTCTGTCCGCCGGAAGCCGTCAAGCCCTGTCCGGCCGTTGAGCCGCCGGTGGTTGAGGTGCCGGTGCTGCAGCCGCCGGTGATCCCGGTGGTGACGCCGCCGGAAACCCCGCCCGTGGTGCCGTCGCTGCTGGTCAACGTGCCGCGCAATGTCCACTTCGCCCTCGACAAGTCCGACATCAATGCCGACTCGGTGAAGGTGCTGAAGCGCGTGGCCGAGATCCTCAAGGCCTACCCGCACATGACAATCAGCCTCGAAGGCCATACCGACTCCCGCGCCAGCAAGGGCTATAACCTCAAGCTGTCGCAGCGCCGGGTGGAAGCGGTGCGCAATTACCTGCTGAAGCTGGGCATCGCGGCGGACCGGATGAAGACGGTCGCGATGGGCATGGAGCGCACCTTGAAGGATGAGCAGGACGAGTTGCTCAACCATGCGCTCAGCCGTCGGGTCGAGGTCGCCTATTTCGGGGAAAACATCGTTTCCTACGCGCAGCGGGATGACCTCAAGGTGGAAGAGGCCCGGCGCAAGGCGGCGGCGAAGAAGGCGCGCGCCACCGCGCGCAAGAAACCCGCTGCGGTCAAGGCGCCCAAGCGCCGCCGCTGATCCCGCGCGGACCAGGCCGCCAGCCCCGGCGGCTAAGGCGCGGAAGCCCCGCGCTTGAAGACACGCAACCGCATCGTCACCTCGCCCCCGGCGCCCGCCGGGACGGAGGCGACGGTCCAGCGGACATGCGTCACCATCCCGGGATTGACCCCGGACTCCTCGACAAAGCTTTGGCCGCCATCGATCGACACCTCGATCGTGGCGCCGTCACCGCTGGCCCCGCCCGGTTCGTAGAGGGTTTGTTCCGGCAAGGGGTTTTCTATGATGACGCGGTCAGCCGCTTCCCCGGACGTGTTCTGGTAGTGGATGGTGAGAATGAGACGGTCGCCATTCTGCAATCGCGTCGCCGGTTCCTGACGGATCAGGATGCTGCCGTCCTCCTGGGTCAACTGGACTTCGCGCCGGGCCTGGATATCCAGCTCGATATCGGCGCGGGCGGAGCTAAGGCAACACAGCCCCAAGAGCAGGATGGCCAGTTGGCGCGGGTTTGCGCCGGCAAAATTCAGGGTAGGTATGTGCATGGGCGGCTGTAACATCGATGACTTTCAACCATCCAACTATAGAAGCCTGTTGTCAGCCTGTCATCAGGGTCTCTATGCTTGCGGCATGAACACGGGGCCGGAAACCGCTTATGCAGGAAGATGAAGCTTTTGTTCGCCGCGTGATAGCGCGCGAACCCACGGCATGCCGCCATTTGGTCAAGACCCATCACGCCCGGCTGGTGGCGATTGCCCGCAGTCTGGTCGGCGCCGCCGCCGAGGATGTGGTGCAGGAGGCCTGGCTGCAAGCCTTTCGCGCCTTGCCGCGCTTCGAGGGCCGCTCCAGCCTGGGAACCTGGTTGACACGGATTGTCCTCAATGCCGGTTACAGTCATCACCGCTTCGACCGTGCGTCGTTGCGGGTCTCCCTGGATGCCGCCCTGGAGGAGGGCATGCCGCTCGCCGAGCGCTTTGATTTCCGGGGACACTGGAATGATCCGCTGGCGGCCTGGGCCGACGACAGCCCCGAGGACATCCTGGGGCGGGAGCAACTGGCGCTGCGCTTGCAGCAGCGTTTGCAGCAATTGCCCGAGGCCCAGCGCCTGGCGTGGATGTTGCGTGACCAGTCCGGACTGGAGTTTGCCGAGATAGCCGAAACCCTGGGCACGACCCAGGCCAATGTCCGGGTGCTGTTGCACCGCGCCCGGTTGCGGTTGATGGAGGTCATCAACCAGTTTGAAGAGGGCGCATCATGCTGAGGTGTCGCGATATTGTCCTTCATGGCGAGGCGTATCTGGCCGGGGACATGCAGGGCTGGCAGCGTGTCGGCTTCTGGTTGCACCTGCTGTTTTGCCGGTATTGCCGCCGCTACGTCCGGCAACTGAAGACCACGCGGTCGGTTTCAACCGCCATGCCGGGCGTGCCGCCGGCGGCCGAGGACGAGGTGGATGCCGTGCTGGCGCGGCTCGCGGCGGCCGAGACGTCCGCCAATGAAAAGGGCGGCCAGTAGATGGCCGCCCCCGCGATGGTTGCCACCCGCGCCGGCGCGGGTCAGTTGTCGCTGTTTTGCAGGCTCAAGCCCCGGGTCGCCTGGTCCAGATAACGGCTGTCGTTGGTATTGCCCAGCTTGATCATCAGGCGCAGGTCGTTGGGCGCGTCGGCGTGTTTCAGGGCATCCTCGTAAGTGATTTCTCCGGCGGAGTAGAGGTCGAACAGCGCCTGGTCGAAGGTCTGCATGCCCAGCTCCCGCGACTTCTTCATCAGTTCCTTCAGGTTGTGCACTTCGCCCTTGCGGATGTAGTCGCTGGCCAGCGGGGTGTTCAGCAGCACCTCGATACAGGCGCGTCGCGCCTTGCCATCCGGCGTCGGCACCAGTTGCTGGGCGACGATGCCGCGCAGGTTGAGCGACAGGTCCATGAACAGCTGCTCGTGGCGGTCGGCGGGGAAAAAGTGGATGATGCGGTCCAGCGCCTGGTTGGCGTTGTTGGCGTGCAGTGTCGCCAGCACCAGGTGGCCGGTCTCGGCAAAGGCGATGGCGTAGTCCATGACCTCGCGGGTCCGGATTTCGCCGATCAGGATCACATCGGGGGCCTGACGCAGCGTGTTCTTCAGCGCCACCTCGAAGCTTTCCGTATCCAGTCCGACTTCACGCTGCGACACCACGCAGCCCTGATGCTGGTGCAGGAATTCGATCGGATCCTCGATGGTGATGATGTGACCGCGCGAGTTGGCGTTGCGGTGGCCGATCATCGCCGCCAGCGAGGTGGATTTCCCGGTGCCGGTGGCGCCCACGAACATGATGATGCCGCGCTTGGTCATCGCCAGTTCCTTGATGATCTCGGGCAGCTTCAGGTCATCGACCTTCGGAATGTTGGTTTCGATGCGGCGCAGCACCATGCTGGCCATGTTGCGCTGGAAATAGGCGCTGACGCGGAAACGGCCGATGCCGCGCGCGGAAATGGCGAAATTGCACTCCTTGGTGCGCTGGAACTCCAGGCGCTGGTCCTCGCTCATGATGCTCAGCACCACTTCGCGCGCCACGTCGGGGGTCAGGGGGCTCTTGGTGATGGGCACCATCTTGCCGTTCATCTTGATCGACGGCGGAATGCCGGCGGAAATGAACATGTCGGAGCCGCCCTTTTCGACCATCAGCTTCAGCAGGTCATCAAAATCCATGGTGCAGCTCCAGCTTAGAAGTTATCCGGGACCTTCGCGGCCGACTTGGCGACAGCCGGAGAGATGATGCCCTTGTTGACCAGGTTCTTCAGCGCCTGGTCCAGGGTCTGCATCCCCATCGAGGCGCCGGTCTGGATGGCCGAGTACATCTGCGCCACCTTGTTTTCGCGGATCAGGTTGCGGATGGCGGGGGTACCGATCATGATCTCGTGCGCCGCGACGCGGCCGCCGCCGTTCTTTTTCAGCAGGGTCTGAGAAATCACCGCCTGCAGCGATTCCGACAGCATGGCGCGGACCATTTCCTTTTCTTCGGAGGGGAAGACGTCGACGACGCGGTCAATGGTCTTGGCGGCGGAGGTGGTGTGCAGAGTGCCGAAGACGAGGAGTCCAGTCTCCGCGGCGGTGAGCGCGA
>CAZPZK010000034.1:0-14488 GCA_964591095.1 uncultured Moraxellaceae bacterium
TATCGGTATTCAGGAGCTGGTTCATGACGGAATCCCCGTGCATTTGGTTGGATCTCGGGGCCGGTCTCTCCAGCCCCCTCGCCGCGGTCCGCCGGTTGGAATCCCCATCCGGCCATCGCTGCATGACCTAATAGTGGCTCAAGGCCACTTATATGTCAACACCCTGGAAATTGAATTTTTCCCGCGAATACCGCTTGTCTGTTAAGCCGTAAAATCGCTGCCAGTCTTTCGCAAGGTCATTACACTTCCAAAAGAAACTTCAGAACGAGCCCCGCCATGAACTCCCGTTCCGGACGACTGGCCTGCCTGATCCTGCTGCTGACCCAGCCCGGCAGTCTTCCGCATGCCCGCGAACCGGCCGCCGTGCTCGACATGAGTCTGGAACAACTGTTGCGCCTGCCGATCACCGCCTCCACGCTCACCGATGAATCGCTGAAAACCGTGCCCTCCGCCGTCACCGTCTTCCATCACGCCCAGATCGAACGCATGGGCGTGGATTACCTGCACGAACTGCTGGACTACGTGCCCGGTTTCCAGCAACAACACAGCGCCGACAACGCTTACGCCTTCACCTACAGCGCTCGCGGCCGTCGCAACAGCACCGAGGCCCGTGAAATCCTGCTGCTGATGGACGGCCGCGTGCTGTCCGACCCGCACACCGGCAGCGGCGACGCCGCCTTCCCGCTGGTGCCGCTGGACAACATCGAACGGGTGGAGGTCATTCGCGGTCCCGGCTCGGCCATTTACGGCTCCAGCGCCTTCACCGGGGTCATCAACCTCGTGTCGCGGCAGGATGTGCGTGAAGCCGCCATCGTCAGCGGCAGCCATGGCCTGCAAGGCGCGCGCCTGCAATGGTCGGCCCGTCCCGCCGACTGGCGGATGGACCTGTTCGCCAACAGCCGGCGCGACGACGGCCAGGCCTTCAACCTGCCCGACACCTTCGGACCGGGCCGGGTGGACAGCCGCGACCCGGTCCGCAACCACGACCTGGACCCTCTATGGCGGCTACCTGCGCACCCGGCACGACTTCAACCTGCAGTTGACCCCTGACGGCGCCCTGCTGGCCGCCAGCCTGCCCGCCAGCGCCGATGCAATGCGCGTCAAGGGCGTGCTGGAATCGGAGGCCCGGGAACTGAAACTGGACGCCGAGCAGCAACTGGCCGGCAGCAACCGCTTTCGCGCCGGGCTGAGCTGGCGTCAGGAACGCGATACCGATACCTCGGTCGCCAACAACTTCGACCTCGGAGATCTGGCAAGCGGAGTCACCCCAATCCGCTATTACGGGGATTTCGGCCGGCGCACGCCCATTGGACTGCCGCAATCCCGGGATGTACTGGGCCTTTACGGGCAATGGCAGCATGACCTGGCCGCCACCACACGCCTCACCTTGGGCCTGCGCTTTGACGATTACGCGGATGCCGGTTCGCGCGCCAGTCCCCGGCTGGGTCTGGTACACCAGCTGAATCCGGTACACACCGTCAAGCTGCTCTATGGCGAAGCCTTCCGCGCCCCGTCGCTGAACGAGACCGGCCTGATCAACAACCCGTTGCTGGTGGGCAACCCCGGTCTGACGCACGAGACTGTCCGTACCTGGGATCTGGTCTGGCTGGGCGAGTGGGAAGGTTTCCGCGCCGGGGTCACCCTCTACCACAACCGTTATGACCATCCCCTGTCCACCGCGCTGGTCGGCAGCACCCGCACTTTCGTCAACGGTCCGTCGGACGAAAGCAAGGGCGTGGAACTGGAAGCCGGTTGGGAACCGGGTCCGGCCTGGCTGGTGCAGGCGACACTCACCCGCATGGCCGGCCTGCCCGACAGCGCCTTCCGCGAGGCGTCGCTTCTGGGGTCGCTGATCGTCAATTACGAGCGGGAAGCCTGGAACCTCAACCTGTCCGGCGGTTATCAGGGGCGGCGGGACATGCTGACGCCCGGCAATGTCCGGTTGACGCTGGACGGGCAATGGCGGGTGCAGGGCAAGCTGACGTACCGGTTTTCCCCGACGCTGGAAGCCTGGCTGCAGGGCAAGAACCTGTGGGATGCGGATATCGTCACGACGCCGCAGGGCAATGTCCTGACGGAGCCGGTGCCGGGGCGGGGGAGGGAGGTAATGGTGGGCGGGGGATGGAAATTCTGAACCCCGATGGCACGATGCATGTCATCGCCCGCATCCTGGAATTGCGCAAACCGCTGCCTAAAAACTGGTATCCTTTCGAAGGCCGCCAGGAGGCCTTCATCCGTGCCTGAACTCCCTCGATCCGACGCTGACGCCCTCATGCCCGCCACTCCGTTCACCACCGAAGCCGACTTCCTCGCCGCCTACAACCGGCGCGACTACGACAGCCCCCTCAGCCCGGTGGATGTCGCCATCTTCACCTTGCGTGAGCATCGCCTGCGGGTGCTGCTGGTCAAGCGCAATGATTTTCCGCACAAGGACCGCTGGGCCATGCCCGGCGGTTTCATCGACCTGGCCCGCGACGACTCCCTGGAAGCCGCCGCGCTGCGCAAGCTGACCGAGAAGACCGGCGTCGCCACACCCTACCTGGAGCAATGGGGCGCGGTGGGTAACGCGCATCGCGACCCGCGCGGCTGGTCGGTCACGGTGGTCTATTTCGCCCTGATTCCCTTCGTGGAACCGCCCGCGGGTAGCGACGCGCGCTGGTTCGACCTTGACGAGACCGCCGCACTGCCACTGGCCTTCGATCACGCCGAACTGTTGCCCCGGGTGCTGGAACGCCTGCGCAGCAAGGTGTTGTACACCGTCATGCCCGCGCACCTGATCCCGTCGCCATTTACCCTCAGTGACTTGCAGCGGGCTTATGAAACCGTGCTGGATCGGGAACTGGAAAAGAAAGCCTTCCGCCGCCGTCTGGAAACCGCCAGGGTGCTGGAGGCCACCGGCGAGGCCACCCAGGAAGGCGCGGGGCGGCCCGCCGCGCTGTACCGCCTCAAGCCCGAGTGCGCCGCCTTCAATTTCAACCGCCAACTGGGCGGCTGATTCCCTGCGGGTTTTCTCCTTCTTTTAGGGTCCGGAAAGCGGGTCACCACCTGCTTTCCCGGTATTTGTAATTTATATTACGATAACGTATTACGTAATTTCAGGCCGGAAAGTCATTCCAGACCCTGCATCAAAATGTTCCACGATAATGTTCCACGATGATGAAATTGTCGTGTTTTCACAAAAATTCCCGGCATATCAATCATTTCCAACAGCACGATTTCCCCAGACACCCCGTTTTCGGGCCGAAAACGGCATTCCCGCGAAGCGGGAATGGTTGCCGGCGCGGTTTTCGCCCCGCGCTCGACACCCCCCGACCCCGCCCGTACCGTGGCCGGGACTTTTTGGAACACCGTCCGGCATGAACACACCGCCAGCCAAATCGAAATCGGTCTGATCGCTTTCTACAGGCTTTGCGACCCCCCTGCACCAACTCAGAGTTGCTGGAAAGCCTGTTTGCCGGTTTTGTCAGCCTGTACCTGCCGGTCTACCTCGTGTTCGGCCGCGAACTGAAGCTGTAGTCCCTGATAATGCGCCAACAGGGGCAGTATCCGCCCGAATTGCTGCTGTAACTGGCCACGCAGGCCCAAGAGGTCATCGGCCTCATGCAGGCCGCTCTGCTGTGGCTGGCGTCCGGGGAAGGCATCGACGCTGCCCGGCTGCCTTCGCCGGATTGCGACAATTGACCACCGCCGAACACTGAGCCCCTTTTTCATACCGAAACCTGCATCACAACCACGTCTTATTCGCCCGTACAGGCCGATTTCAGGCGGAACCACCAAGAAACGATCCATCCTACATTCCCGCCTTCAAAACCACCTTAAACGGGCTTTCTCGCCGCTTTACACACCCCCATGAGCGCGCCAACCCCGATCTACCGCGTGCTGCCCGGCTTATCAACGCCGCTTCGATCCGGCGCAGGCCCTGGCCCTGATCGAGCGACACCGGATTCATGTCGCCGTGGCTGTTCCGGCCATGCTGCAGCGTATCCTCGACTTGCCCGTGGCCGGTACTGGCCACCGCCCGCACGGGATCCTGCTGCATGTTTGCCGCCTCCGTAACGCTGGGCGCGCCCTTGGCCGCACGCTGGATGGACCGCTTCGGCGATCGGCTCTACAACCTCTACGGCTCCTCGGAAGCGGGTTTCGGAACGCTGGGCACCCCGGATGACCTACGGGCGGCACCGGGAACTGTCGGCCGTCCGCCGCTGGGTACACGGCTGAAAATTCTCGATCCGGAAAGCCGGACGCTGCCTCCCGGCGAAATCGGGCACATCGCCATTTCAAGCGGCATGCTGTTTGAGGGGTATGTGGGTGGTGACAAAAGGCGCTGGCGGGGTTTCCTCAACACTGGCGACCCGGGCATGGGATCCCGCCGGTCATGTCTTCGTGGACGGCCGTGAAGACGTCTTCCCGCAGGTAGTGGCCGACACCTTCTCGGCCATCGTGACGTCGCCGACGCCGCCGTCTTCGGCATGGCTGATGAGGTATTCGGTCAGCGGCTTAAGGCCTTTGTTGTTCCCCCGCGCCGATATCAGCGAAGCCGATCTCAAGGCCTGGCTCAAGACCCGGATCGCCCGCTACAAGGTCCCGCGCGAGATTGTCTTCTGGACAACCTGCCGCGTAACCCGGGAGGCAAGATGCTGAAACAGGCCCTGGCTATGGGCTGAAACCGGATCGTGAATCCGGAATGTTCCACGTGGAACATTCCTGAACATTACCCTCAATGCTGATGCAAACCCGGCTTCCGCACCTGAATGACTTTCGTCTTCTGACCCTGACCGGCATGGGTCGCCTCAATCTGCTTGGCCTGAGAACCCGGTGGCGCACTGAACCAACCGGGATCAGGCCATACCAATGGACCGTCGTGTGTTCCAGCAGGCGGTTGGTCACGAAGATCCGCACGTGACCCCCTTCCACACACTCCAGTGTCGGGCCAGGACTTTGCCCGTTGTAACCCCATAGCCGAGCTACCATGCCCGGTGCCAATTCACGCTCCACCGGTTCACCCCCCAGCTGAAACTCCTTCACACCGTCCTTCACGCGATAAGACAAGGTCCATCCGTTCAGGGTGACAACCGGCCGATAACCCGGCCCGGCAGGCGGGGGCATGTGTTTATTGTCCGCTTCCCCGTACCGTGTTGCTTCGGGTTTGTGGTCGGCGCGGCCCTGACCCACCCAAGCTCGAAGGCTCGATTGCCGCGAAGGCGGCAGGGGGTATGAAACAAGGTCAAACAGGAACGTCGTCAATGAGGAACTGTCCTGCCCCACTGTTGTTGCTCCATTCATACCTGAAATTCACACGCGGTTCTGCCACCCACCATGCCATTGGGTCGTGATATGTTCCACGTGGAACATCGGCTGCCGGTCGGCTCTCTGTAGGCGATATCGGCAATTCAGGGCATCATCCGCCCATCAACGAATAGCCCTGAGCCACTATGGAATTACTGCTGAACTGGTTAAACACCCCGGTCGACATCCTGCCTCATAGCCGAATGACCATTGCCGAAATCACCGGCTTCCTCACTGGCCTGGGGTGTGTCTGGCTGACCCTGAAGAAGAGTATCTGGAACTTTCCGGTCGGCATTGCCAACGGCGCCTTGTTGCTACTGCTGTTTGCCGAAAGCCGTCTCTTTGCCGATGCCAGCCTGCAAATCCTGTTCATCCTGCTCGGGGTGGCCGGCTGGTGGAACTGGAGCCAGGGAAAAACCGGCGAGCAATTGGTCGTCACCCGACTTAGTGCGGCTCAACACCGCGTCTGCTGGATGATCACGACGGGGTTGACCGCCGGACTTTTTGCCGTGCTGACCCTGGCCAAGGGCAGCATCCCGTTGCTGGATGCGCTGATCACCGCTCTCAGCCTGACCGCGCAATGGCTGCTGAACCAGCGCAAGTTGGAGTCGTGGATTTTCTGGATCAGTGTCGACCTGGTGTCGATTCCCGTCTACGCCTACAAGCAACTGTACCTGATCGCCCTGCTCTACGGCGTCTTTCTCGGGCTGGCCATCCTCGGCTACCGGCAATGGCGGCAAACGGTTGCAGACGACAGGCGTCAGGATCCGTCATGACTCCTACCTTTCAGCACGGCCTCGTCATCGGCAAATTCTACCCGCCGCACGCCGGGCATCATTTCCTGATCCGCACCGCCGCCCGGCATTGCGAACAGTTGACGGTGGTCGTCCTCCCTTCCTCGGGAGAATCCATTCCGTTGCCGCTGCGCCTGCAATGGCTGAGGCACGCCTATGCCGATTGGCCGCACGTCCAGATCACCGGCGTCATGGATGATCTGGCCGTCGACTATCACGATGATCACTTATGGGCCGCGCATGTCGAACTGATGCGCGAGGGGATCCGGCTTGCCGACCGCCTTCGGCCGACAACGCGACCGGTAGATGCGGTCTTCACCTCCGAACCTTATGGTGAAGAAATGGCAAGACGCTTTGACGCCACGCCGGTGTGCCTGGACCCGTGCCGGGATGTGTATCCGGTATCCGGCACGCGCGTCCGCGCCAATCCCGCCTCCTGCTGGCGGTTTCTGGCGTCGGATGTCCAGGCCTGGCTTGCAGTCCGCGTCATCATTGTCGGCGCGGAATCCACGGGCAAGACCACGCTGGTGCAAAACCTGACCCGTCACTTTCAAAACACGGCGGAATTTGCGGCCACGCAATGGGTGGCCGAATACGGGCGGGAATACTCCTGGGTCAAGTTGGCGCTGGCCCGCGCCATTCACCTCCGGCAACAACAACCGGAACCCGGACTGGGTGACCTGAGCTGGAGCAGCGGGGAATTCCATCACATTGCCCTCGAACAATCCGCAAGGGAAAATGCGCTGGCCGAGGGCAGCGGCCCGTTGCTGATTGCCGATACCGATGCTTTCGCCACCGCCATCTGGCACGAACGCTATACCGGCAACCGTTCGCCAGCGGTGGAAAGCCTGTTGGCCCACCTGCCCGGACGGAGACTGTACTTGCTGACGGATGCCGCCAGCGTCCCCTTTGTGCAAGACGGGATCCGGGATGGCGAGCATATCCGCGCCTGGATGCATGCACGGTTTCACGAACGTCTCGCGGCACACGGACATCCCTGGCGGCTCGTGCAAGGCGATGCAAAGGCCTGCCTGGCGCAGTCCATCACCGCGATTGAGGAATTTCTGGCGGCGACCTGGAATTTTACCGCGCCGCTAGGATGATGCTGAATTCACCCACCGGGAATTTCAGTCCCAAGCCGCAGGAAATTTTCACCCTTCGGAGCCCGCAAATTCATAAATTTACTCTCGATAAACTCCACGTCATTCGTGAATTCATCACGATTGCCTGGCATGATCCGTCAGAAATTCGTGAATTCTCGCCTCGCAGGAACCAACCCCTGAATTTTTCGATTGACTTTCCCTGCAAGAATTTCAGACAAAAAAAACCCGGAAATCGGAATTTCCGGGGTTTTGAGTTCCTGGCTGAATTTAAATTCCTACACGTCGAGATTGGCCACCATCAGCGCATTCATCTCGATGAATTCGCGGCGCGGTTCCACGGCATCGCCCATCAGGCAAGTAAACATCTGGTCAGCGCGGATGGCGTCCTCAATCGTGACTTTCAGCATGCGACGATTGTTGGGATCCATCGTGGTTTCCCACAATTGCTCGGGATTCATTTCCCCCAGGCCCTTGTAACGCTGTATGCCGCTGCCACGGCGCGATTCGGCCATCAACCATACCCAGGCATCCTTGAAACGCGAAACCGGCAGTAAACGCTCTCCCCGCTTGATATAGGCGCCTTCTTCCAGCAAACCTGACAGTCGCGTGGCCAGTTCGCCGATACGGCGGTATTCCGGCGAGCTGATGAAGTCATAACTGAGGCGGTAGCTGTGCGGCACGCCGTGCGCCACCACTTCAATCTGGGGAATGAAGCGATGCTGTTCGCCATCGGCCATCACTTCCACCAGGAAGCGCTGGCTGGGGTCGGCCGCCTGCTCCAGCGCCGCCTGCAGCCGTTCACACCAGGCACGGACTTCGGCTTCGACCGCCAATGCCTCGGGGGTAAGCAACGGCAGGCCCAGCAACTGGTCGAGCATCACTTCCGGATACAGTCGGCTCAGGCGGCGGATCAGCGTCTGCACCTTGCGATACTCCGTCATCAGGCCGGCCAGCGGCACGCCGGACAAGGGCGGCGCCTCCGGATTGACGTACAGGGCGGCATCATCAAGGGCGGTATTGGTCAGGTAGTTTTCCAGCGCGTCATCATCCTTGACATACTGCTCCTGCTTGCCGCGCTTGACTTTGTACAGCGGCGGCTGGGCGATAAAGATATGCCCGCGCTCCAGCAGTTCCGGCATCTGCCGGAAGAAAAAGGTCAGCAACAGGGTGCGAATGTGCGAGCCATCCACGTCGGCGTCGGTCATCAGGATGATCTTGTGATAGCGCAGCTTGTCCGGGTTGTACTCATCGCGACCGATGCCGCAGCCCAGGGCGGTGATCAGCGTGCCGACTTCGGCCGAGGACAGCATCTTGTCGAAGCGCGCCTTCTCGACGTTGAGGATCTTGCCCTTCAACGGCAGGATGGCCTGCATCTTGCGGTTGCGGCCCTGCTTGGCGGAGCCGCCGGCGGAGTCACCCTCGACGATGTACAGTTCGGACAGCGCCGGATCCTTTTCCTGGCAATCGGCCAGCTTGCCGGGGAGACCGGCAATGTCGAGCGCGCCCTTGCGGCGAGTCATCTCGCGCGCCTTGCGCGCGGCTTCGCGGGCGCGGGCGGCGTCGATGATCTTGCTGACAATGCTCTTGCCGACATTGGGATTTTCGAGCAGGTATTCATCCAGCTTTTCGTTCATGGTGGAAGCGACGACATTGGTAACTTCCGACGACACCAGCTTGTCCTTGGTCTGGCTGGAGAACTTCGGATCCGGCACCTTCACCGAGACTATGGCCGTCAGGCCTTCGCGCATGTCATCCCCGGTGGCGGAGACCTTCTCCTTCTTGAAGAATCCTTCCTTCTCCATGTAGTTGTTGAGCGTGCGCGTCAGCGATGTCCGGAAACCCTGCAAGTGGGTGCCGCCATCGCGCTGCGGAATGTTGTTGGTAAAGCAGTAGACGTTTTCCTGATAGGCGTCATTCCACTGCAAGGCGACCTCAACCCCGATGCCATTGGTTTCCGGGCCTTGCGGCACGATGAAATGAAACACCTTGTTCAGGGTCGTTTTATTGGTGTTGAGGAAGGCGACAAAGGCGGCCAGACCGCCTTCATAGGCAAATATTTCTTCCTGGCCGCTGCGTTCGTCCCTGAGCACGATGCGCACGCCGGCGTTGAGGAAGGACAGCTCACGCAGGCGCTTGGCGAGGATGTCGTAGGAAAAATGGATATTGGTGAAGGTTTCAGGGCTGGGCCAGAAATGCACTTCCGTCCCCCGCCGCTCGGTTTCGCCGATTTCCCGCAGCGGGAATTGCGGCACCCCGTTGCCGTACTCTTGCTCATAGACGCGTCCGTTGCGACGGATGACCAGTCGCAGGCGCGTGGACAGCGCATTGACGACGGAAACACCGACCCCATGCAATCCGCCGGAAACCTTGTAACTGTTGTCATCGAACTTGCCGCCGGCATGCAGCACGGTCATGATGACTTCCGCCGCCGACACCCCTTCCTCGGCATGAATATCGACCGGAATACCGCGACCGTTGTCGGTCACGGTAATCGATTCATCGGTATGAATGGTGACGGTCACCTCGGTGCAGTAACCGGCCAGTGACTCATCGATGGCGTTGTCCACCACTTCGAAAACCATGTGGTGGAGACCGGAGCCGTCATCGGTATCGCCGATGTACATACCGGGACGCTTGCGCACGGCATCAAGGCCCTTCAGGACCTTGATGTTGGAAGAATCGTAATTATTGCCGTCGTCACTCATGATGTTTCCTCGGGTGTAAAGCAAACAGCCGTGATTTTTCCTTGTTCCACGTGGAACAATCGCGACTGTGAATCCAGCAGTTGCAACAGGGGCCACAATACCTCGGCATCCACCGCGGTCATCAGCACCTGGGCTTGCAGGTCAAACAGGGATGCCAACAGCCGTTGGCGCGCGCCCGCATCCAGTTCGGAGGCCAGGTCATCCAGCAGCACCACGCAACGGTGCCCACGGTCCTGGAGAAAGGCCACCTGGGCCAGCTTCAAGGCGCAGATCAACAGTTTCTTCTGGCCGCGGGACAACACCGCATCCACCAGGCCAAGATCACTTTTCAAGCGCACATCGGCCCGGTGCGGACCCAACTGGGTATGCCCCCGCTCACGGTCCCGAAAGCGCGATTCCCGCCACTGGTCACGGAGATCGCGATCCACGGCGAACCCCGCATTATACTCCATTCTGACGTGGATTTCAGGCAGCAACAGGGGCAGCACCCGGTCCAGATGGACACGCCACGCCTCCAGGGTCGACCGGCGCATGCCGTCGAGCACCGCGGCAGTCCGCGCCATTTCATCTTCCCATGCCTGAAATTCGGCCTCTTGGCCGGAAGAATGCTTGAGCAGGGAATTCCTTTGCGCCAGGGCTTTCTGGTACCGGATCCACAAGCCATAAAAGGAATGTTCCACGTGGAACACCAGCCAATCGAGCAATTGACGGCGCGGGCGGCTACCGGCGTCCAGCAAATCCATGCCATCGGGATGAATCAATTGCACCGGCAGGTCAGCGGCGAACTCGGCCAGTTGCGGCACGGCGCTGCCGTTACGCCGTAATTGATGCGTGCCATCACCGTGCTTGGCGATGCCCAATGCATGACCGGCTTCGAGTTTGGCGTGAACAGTGCAAGCGGACAGCCCGTCCTGGATGTAGTGACGGGCCTGCGTGGAACGGAAGGAACGGCCGAGGCCGAGAATATGTACCGCCTCCAGCAGCGAACTCTTGCCGCTGCCATTGAGGCCGTAAAAGAGATTCAGCCGCGCCAGCGACAGCGAGCATGCCTGCAGGTTGCGTACACCGTGTACGTCCAGGCGGCTGATGACCATGAAGCCGTCAGAGGCGCATGGGCATGACGACGTACAGCGCGTCCTGGCTGTCGGACTCCTGGATCAGGGCCGAGGCATTGCCATCGCTCAGCACCAGTTTGGTATTGGCGCCGCTCAACACACCCAGCACATCCAGCAGATATTGGACATTGAAGGCGATTTCCAGAGCTTCACCCTGATATTCCGCCTGCAATTCCTCGCGAGCCTCTTCCTGTTCCGGATTGTTGGCCTGAATGGTCAGCTCGTTATCCTTGAGATAGAGACGCACGCCACGGTACTTTTCATTGGTGAGAATGGCGGCGCGCTGCAGCGCCTGGCGAAACTCGTCATGGTTGACCAGGGCCACCTTGTCGCCGCCCTTGGGCAGCACGCGGTTGTAATCCGGGAATTTGCCGTCGATCAGCTTGGAGGTAAAGGCGACATAGCCCTCATGGCCATCCTCCCCTTCCTTGGCCTTGGCAGCCAGCACCGGCACCGTCACCTGCATGTGGCCGGCGCCAAAGGTCAGGTGCAACAGCGAATCATCCTCCGCGACCAGACGCTGCAGTTCCTGAACCCCCTTGCGCGGCAGGATCACCTGGATGCGCTCGGCGGGCGCGGCCTCCGCCGGAGCATCAAACAGCGCCAAACGGTGACCGTCGGTGGTCACGGCGCGCAGCAGGTTGTGGTTGACCTCAAACAGCATGCCGGTGAGGTAATAGCGGACATCCTGCAGCGCCATGGCAAAGGCGGTGCGATCCATCAGGTGCTTGAGGTTGCGCTGGCTGACCTTCAGCGAGAAAGCGCCTTCATCGTCTTCCAGGCTGGGATAATCAGCCGCGGGCAGCGTCGTCAGCGAAAACCGGCTGCGTCCCGATTTCAGGAGCAGCTTCTGGTCTTCCAGACTGACATCAATACGGGCATTGCCCGGCAGCGACTTGCAGATATCCAGCAGTTTACGGCACGGCACGGTGATCGCGCCGGCTTCAATCACCTGCCCCGCTTCCAGGCGCTGCGTGGCCACCAGTTCCACTTCCAGATCGGTGCCGGTGCAGGACAATTCGTTGTCCTCGATACGGATCAGCACGTTGGCGAGAATGGGCATGGTGTGCTTGCGTTCAACCACGCCGGCCACCTGCTGCAGGCATTTCAGTAATGTTTCGCGGGTAATGGAAAGTTTCATGAGGGTTCCTTATTTCTAAACCTGTAGCGAGCGCAGCAAATTCTGGTAATCCTGCCACACTTCCTTGTCCAGCTTGCGCAATTCCTCGATCTTGTCGCAGGCATGCATGACCGTGGAATGATCGCGGCCGCCAAAAGCGGCGCCGATATCGGGAAAGCTTTCATCCGTCAGTTCACGCGACAGCGCCATCGCCATCTGGCGCGGGCGCGCATAAATGCGCAAACGGCTCTTGCCGGTCAGTTCACGCGGCGGAATACGATAATACTCGGCGACCAGCTTGAGAATACTGTCCACGTTCACTTTTCGCGAACGGATGGCCAACGTGTCCTTGAGCGCATCCTTCACCACGTCGATATCGATCGGACGGCCACGGAACTTCGCCGTGGCAATCACCTTGTTCAAGGCCCCTTCCAGCTCGCGGACATTGGCCTGAATATGCTGGGCGATAAAGACCGCCGCCGCCTTCGGCAACTCCACTTTCTGGTTGTCCGCCTTCTTGCGCAGGATATTGACGCGCAATTCCAGTTCCGGCGGCTCCAGCTCCACCGCAAGCCCCCACGAAAATCGTGATTTGAGCTGGTCATCAAGATCGGGAATTTCCTTGGGATGGTAAAGGGAGGTCAGGATCATCTGTCCGCCCGTTTCCAGCAAGGAATTGAAGGTATAGAAGAATTCCTCCAGCGTCGCCTTCTTTCCGGCCAGCTGATGGATATCGTCGATCAGCAGCAGGTCCAGTTCACGGCAGGACTGCTTGAATTCCTCGGTGGCCCCGCGTTGCACGGCGGAAACAAAACCACCGACAAATTTGTCCGCCGGCAGGTACAGGATGCGCGCCTCCGGCTTGGCTTCCAGCAGCGCATGACCGACCGCCTGCATCAAGTGCGTCTTGCCCAGGCCGGTGGCGCCATACAGGAACAGCGGGTTGTAACCGGCCTGCCCCGGATGCTGGATCACTTCCATGCAGGCGGCATGCGCCATCTGCGTGGACTTGCCCTGCACGAAATTCGGCATCGTGTACATCGGGTTGAGCGACGGCTTCGGCTTGCGGGCCGTCGGCGATGTCAACTTGACCGCCAGCTGCATGTCATCGGCGCGGACCGGCCGCGTCCCCACCTCCAGAGAGACCTCGCGGATACGCCCCTGGCTGCGTTCCAGCACCAGTTCGCGAATCCGGCCCAGGTATTCCTTGGCGATGTGCTTCTGGAAAATCGGGTTGGGCGCGAACAGCCGCAGCATCGACTCGGACTCCTCGGCCTGCAATGGCCGGATCCACATCCCGAACAGCCGGACCTGCATTTCGTCACGCAGGATTTCGCTGCATTGCTCCCAGATCATGCCCCAACCTCCGGCCAAACCGCCGGATCGGCAGCCGTCAGTGTGATGAAATGATGGTTTTTCAAGGCTTTCAACATAAAATCCTGTGGATAACTATGTGGATAACATCTGTGGGCAACCCTGTGGATAACTCGGCCGGAGAAATTCCCCGAAAATTTATCCACAAGCTCTCCCCAGTGTTATCCACAAGAACAAATCAACGTATGGCAATGCGCCCCGCATTTATCCCCAGAATTTGCCATATCCCGTAATAAATTCCAAATTCAAATTTGAATTTAAATTTATAAATTCTTGTAGTAAGCTTCGATCCGTTCTGGGGATAAGCCGAATTCCGAATTTCGTGACCCGCCCCGTCACTCCCGGAATTACGGCAAATCCGTTTGACATACATCGCGTGTGCGCCTAAAATGGCCGCCTTTTGTACACACGGCCTTTGCTGGCCCTACTTTTTTGAGTGAAAAATCATGAAGCGTACCTTCCAGCCCAGCGTGATCAAGCGCAAACGGACTCACGGTTTCCGCGCTCGCATGGCCGACAAGAATGGCCGCCAGGTTCTGGCACGCCGTCGCGCCAAGGGCCGCAAGCGTCTGACCGTGTGAGTGCCGTAAAACGTTGTCCCTTCCAGCCTGAACATCGCCTGCTGACGCCGCGTGATTTTCAGGCTGTATTCGACAACACGCAGTGCAAGGTGGTTCATCCCCCCTTTTTGATGTTGATTCGCGCCAATACCGCCCGCAACCCGCGTCTGGGTCTGGTGTTTGCCCGAAAAAAAGTGCGACTTGCCGTTGAACGCAATCGCCTGAAACGTCTGGTCAGGACCAGTTTCCGCCTGCACCAGCATGAGCTGCCCGCCGCCGATGTGGTGTTCGTGGCGCGGCAAGGTCTGGACCAGCTGGACAACTCCGCCTTTCTGGCCCTGCTCGACAAGGCCTGGCAACAGCTGAACCGGCGTTTTCGCGCTTTACCCAAGCCAGTGGCCAGCCATGAAAATCCTGCTGCTCCTGCCGAT
>CAZPZK010000035.1:0-14465 GCA_964591095.1 uncultured Moraxellaceae bacterium
CCCTGGAGAACCCCGTGAGTCCGGAAGAACTCGCCCGCACCCGACTGCATCCCCGCCGCATGGGTATCGACTCCCACTCCGAACCGGTGGCGTTTCTTCGCGCCGACTGTCATGTCTGCCGTTCGGAAGGCTTCGAGGCGCAATCGCGCGTCACCGTCACTGTCGGCGACCATGAGGTCGTCGCCACGCTCAACATCGTCTACAGCGACATCCTGGGCAAAGGCGATGTCGGATTGTCCGAGGCCGCCTGGAAACGGCTGGAAATCAGCGACGGTGAAATGGCTACCCTCTCCCATACCGCCTCGCTGGACTCGATGTCGCATGTCCGCAGCAAACTCTACGGCCACCGCCTGTCGCGCAACGCGCTGGAAGAAATTGTCACCGACGTGGTGGCCGGACGCTATGGCGACATCCAGCTGGCGGCGCTGCTGACCGCCTGCGCCGGCAACCGGCTCGACCTCAGCGAAATCACCTGGCTGACCACCGCCATGGTCAACGCCGGCCACCGCATCGACTGGGGCCGGGAAAAAGTCATGGACAAGCACTGCCTGGGCGGTTTGCCCGGCAACCGCACCACGCCGATCGTCGTTTCCATCGCCGCCGCCTGCGGCCTGGTGATTCCCAAGACCTCCTCCCGCGCCATCACCTCGCCGGCGGGCACCGCCGACGCGATGGAAACGATGACCCGCGTCGCCATGAGCCTGCAGGACATGCGCCGCGTGGTGGAAAAGGAAAATGCCTGTCTGGTCTGGGGCGGCTCGGTATCGCTGTCACCGGCCGACGACATCCTGATCCGGGTGGAACGCGCGCTCGACATTGACAGTGAAGGCCAGATGGTGGCGTCCGTGCTGTCGAAAAAGGCCGCGGCCGGCTCTACCCATGTCCTGATCGATATTCCTGTCGGCCCCACCGCCAAGGTGCGGGGACGACAGGCGGCGGACCATCTGGCGCATCTGCTGAAATCGGTGGGCGAGGCCCTGGGCATGCAGGTCCGCACCATCCAGACCGACGGCACCCAGCCGATCGGCTTCGGCGTCGGACCGGCGCTGGAAGCGGCGGATGTCCTGGCGGTGCTGCGCAACCATCCGCGCGCACCGGCCGATCTGCGCGAGCGCGCGCTGCTGGTGGCGGGCGAACTGCTGGAACTGGGCGGCGCCGCGCCGCATGGCAAGGGCAACCGCATGGCGCGCGAAGCGCTGCTGTCCGGACGCGCCGCCGAAAAATTCATCGCCATCTGCGAAGCCCAGGGAGGATTCCGTGAACCCCAAATCGCGGCATGCAAGCGCGGCATCACCGCGCCGCGCAACGGCATCGTCACCCACATCAACAACCGGCTGGTGTCGCGACTGGCCAAGCTCGCCGGCGCGCCGGGCGCGCCGGGCGCCGGGATGCGGCTGGAGGTTCATCTGGGCGACCGGGTGGAGCGCGGCGATCCCTTGTTCGAGCTCTATGCTGAAAGTCCGGGCGAATTGTCCTATGCCCTCGAATTCCACGAGGCCCACCCGGACATGATTACCGTCGAGGAAGAATCCGTATGATTGATCTGGTGACGCTGTACGATGACGCCGGGCTGGGACCGCGCCTGCGCGACTGGCTGTCCGCGCAAGGTCGCGCATGCCGCTGCCAGGCGGCGGAAATCCATGCCTTTCCCGACGGCGAGATCCGTGTCCGTATCCCGGAACCGGTGGGAGAAGATGTCGTGCTGGTCTGCAGCCTCGACCACCCTTCCGAAAAGACCCTGGCCCTGACCTTCGTCAGTGATGTGCTGCGCGGCATGGGTGCGCACCGCTTGCGGCTGGTGATCCCCTATCTGGCCTACATGCGTCAGGATATCGCCTTTCATCCCGGAGAAGGCGTCAGCGCTGCCAGCTACGCGCGGCTGCTGTCGCGGTTGGGCGATGCCCTGGTCACGGTCGACCCGCACCTGCACCGCATTCCCCGTCTGGAGGATGTCTACTCCCTGCCCGCCACCGCGCTGCATGCCACCGGCATCCTCGGCGACTGGCTAAAGGAACGGCTGGACGGCCCGTCGCTGCTGATTGGCCCCGACCGCGAAAGCGAGCAATGGGTGACGGCGGTAGCCGCACGCTGCGGACAGCCCTTCCTCGTCCTGGACAAGGAGCGCCTGGGCGACCGTCAGGTGGAAATCCGGGTGCCGGACCTGCGCGATCGGGGTCCGCTCAGCGTGGTGCTGGTGGACGACATGGTGTCCACCGGCCATACCCTGATGAAGGTGGCGACCCAGTTGCGGCGACAGGGCCTGACCGATATCCGAGCGGTGTTCGTGCACGCCCTGTTCGGCGAGGCCACCACGCGCGAAATGCAGGCATCCGGCATCCGCGAGTTGGCCAGTTGCAACACCGTCGCGCACCTGACCAACCGCATTGACATCACGCCGCTGCTGGGCGAATGGCTGATCGACCGGACAGCCTAGGGCATCGTCCCTCTGACCCGGTGGACAAACCGCGCGCGATCAAACCGCAGACGGGGATAATAAACCCCGTCGCGGGCGCGCTCGCCGGCCGCCAGCACCATCACCACGAAAGCATCCTTGGGCAAATCCAGCAGCCGCCGCACGCGGACTTCATCAAAGCCCTCCATCGGACAACTGTCAAATCCGTGGGCGCGCAAGGCCAGCATCAAATTTTCCGCCGCCAGCGCCACGCTTTTGGCCGCCCACAGCCGCATCTCGGCCTGATTGAAGGGTCCGCGCGGCACCGGCTTGAACAGCCCCGACACGCGGGCTATCCCTTGCTTCAACAGACCCAGCGTCCCCCAGGGCCCGATGCCGTAATAGAACGGCGCCAACCGGCCATAATACTGCTGCACAATCGGGGGAATGACCGGTTGCGGCCACTGTTCCAGCGTCATGCGCGCATGCTCGCGCCACGACCCGGTGCTGGCGACAATAACGATCAGTTCCGCCGCCGTACGGGCGGCATTCTGGTCGAGGCAGGCGGTCACCAGTTTTTGCTTCTTTTCCGGCGTCTGCACCAGATAAAAATGCCATTGCTGCAGATTGGAGGAATTGGGCGCCAGCATCGCCATGTCCAGGCAATCCTCCAGCACGGCGGCCGGAATGGGCGTGTCGGTGAATTTGCGCACGGAACGGCGGCTGGTGACCACCTTGCGGAATTCGTCGGTATTGATGGACTCCGGCGCGGGTTCAAAATAGCGGTCTGCGGCCATGCTTCAGGTCTCGGGTCGGGGACGGGATTCTCCGAATCATAGCCTGAAGACCGGGCGGAAGGCGCCAAGCGCGATCGCGGCTTCCGCAAGTTGGCCTGCATTCACAACCCGTCACGCATCGTGCAGGCATGACCGCGCCACAAATCCGGGCCAGGACCTCGCACCGTCAAATCGCAGCCAAAAAAAAACAGCCCGCAAGGAGCTGTTTTTTCTGCAGCGGACAGCGCGATCAGTCGATGGCGCGGACGTCTTCTGCCTGGAAGCCCTTTTGGCCCTTCACCACGGTGAACTCGACCTTCTGGCCGTCACGCAGGGTGCGGTGGCCGTCGCCGCGGATGGCGCGGAAATGCACAAAAACGTCTTCACCGGCTTGGCGCTGGATGAAACCGAAACCCTTGGTGTCGTTGAACCACTTGACAGTGCCTTGTTCGCGATTGGACATGGAAAAAATCCTCTGATGTTTACTGGAAAATCCGCCTAACACACATCAACAACGGCCAGACATCAGCGAACATCAGGCGACTCAGTTGCAGCTTCAACGGGTAGCCCTCATTAGACACCGTTTTCCCATCACTGGCAACAGAATTCTCAAGCCTGATTTACACCTTGTAACAATGGCAACGGACAGGCCAGAAGCCCTGCTATCACTCGCAGCAGCTCGTATTCCCGGATGTGCAGGACACCGTCGCTTTCCACTGTCCGGGCGCATAGCGCCAGCAGCTTGCGCTGCCCGCCCGCGTCCAGCGCGCGCAGTGGGCGCAAGGCCCTGTCCAGGGTGGCCAGCGGGTCCGCCCCCAGCACCGGCAAGGTGGGCGGATCAGCCCAGTGCGTCCGCATCAGGCGACGGTAGTGCTCCGGCAAGGCGTCCGGATCGTGGCTGCCATGTACCAGCAGGGCATGCACCAGCACGGCCACCGGCTGCGCGTGGTCCTCAAGGGCATGGCGCTGCAGGACGGCGGGCAATGGCCGTATCTGCTGCTCCACCCGCTTCAACAAGGCAAACTCGAATACCGACAAATGGCGGTTATGCAGGGCAAAGCGGCGGAGATCGGCCAGCAAATCCGTGGCGTCGGCCGTATCCAGCTGCTCCAGCCGGGGCAGGCACAATTCAACCACCGGCAAGGCGAGCACCGGGTCCATCGCCTCCAGATGCCCGCCGATCTGGTTGACCCAGCGCGCCAAGGCAACACGACCGGAGAGAAAAGCCTCGACCTCGGCCGCGCTCATCGGCTGGAAACGGGCAATCAGGGCATACAACGCCGCTCGCGCGCCGGTGGATGACTGCAAGGCGCGGGTCAGCTCCACCGGCAACTGCCGGTGGAGCCACGCGGACGATTGCAGGTCTTCCGCGTTGCACTCCCCCACCCGCGTCATGACATGGCGGCTATCCTCCACCCGACCGGTCCAGGGAATGGGGGCTTCCAGAGACTGCAGCTCCCTATCCGCCGCGGGTTTTGTTGCTGACGCGGCAACCGCGCCGGCAAACCCCGCAACGGTCTCCGGGCGTTCCCCGGAAAGGGCCGACGCCTCCTGGACCAGGCGCGGGAGGCGCAGGAGATAGCCGGGACATATCGCTTCAATGCGCTCATCCAGCGGCGGATGGGAAGCGAGAAATCGCGACAGCGCGACGGTTTCGCCAAAGCAGAGATGACTCAGCTCTTCCGCATGCAGGGTGCGCAGGCACGAGCCCTGCTCGCGGATGCGGTACAGCGCCCCGGCCAGTCCCTCCGGATTGCGGGTAAACTGGACAGCGGACGCATCAGCCAGCCACTCCCGCTCCCGCGCGACCGCCGCCTTGATCAACCGTCCCATGAAGAGGCCCGCATACCCCGCCAGCCAGACCGCCAGGCCAAACAGCCAGACCCAGGGCAACGCATTACGCTCCCGCCTGCCGTCATAGCCACCGGTGGGAGAACGCATGAGAAATCCGCCCAGCTGGCCGACCGCCAGCATCCCCGACAAGACGGCCAGCAGGTGCATGTTCAGCCGCATGTCGCCATGCAGGATATGGCTGAATTCGTGCGCGACCATGCCCTGTAATTCCTCGCGGCGGAGGTGCTCCAGCGCCCCGCGCGTGACCACCAGCACCGCCCGCTGCGGCGTCAGGCCGGCAACAAAGGCATTGATGCCCGGCTCCCGGTGCATGACATGGACCGCCGGCACCGGCAGGCCGGACGCAATCGCCATCTCCTCAACGACATTGAGCAGGCGGCGTTCCGCCGCGTCGCGCGTGGCAAAATCCACCGGCGTCGCCCCCATCATCTCGGCAATGGCGCCACCGCCCTCCAGAATGCGCAACCATTCCAGCAGGCTGCCGCCCAGTACCAGCAACAGGGTTCCCAGCAGCGCCTGCGGCGTCCAGTAATGCCACCACCAGAGGCTACCGCCATCCGCCTTGCCCACCAACAGCGCGGTTGCGTACAGCACGGCATTGACCGCGGCGAACAGCAGCAGCACCGTCAGGGCAAAATAGACCAGCAGGCGCGCCGTAGTCCGGCGCGCCGCCTCCTGACGGGCAAAAAAATCCATGCGCTCAGGTCATCCGGATGCGGACCGGATCGCGGGCTTCCGGATGGGGAATCTCCAGCGGAGTGGCGCGATGAAAGGCAAACAGGCCGGCCAGCAGGTTGTTGGGAAAACGCTCACGCTCCACGTTGTAAAGCATGACGGCATCGTTGAAAGCCTGGCGCGCATAGCTGACACGGTTCTCGGTCGACTTCAGCTCCTCCATCAGGCTGGCCACGGTGCCATCGGCCTTGAGATCGGGATATGCCTCCGAGACCATCAGCAAGCGCCCCAGCGCGCCATTGAGGGCGCCTTCCGCCTGGGCGAAACGGCTCATCGCCTCCGGATTGGCGACATCCGAGGCCAGACTTTTTTCCAGCCCGGCCGCCTGATTGCGCGCGGCGGTTACCTGCGACAGGGTTTCCTTCTCATGGATCAGGTAGGCGCGCGCCGCCTCGACCAGATTGGGAATCAGCTCGTAGCGGCGCTGCAATTGCACATCAATCTGGGCGAAGGCATTGCCGAAACGGTTGCGCAGCGTCACCAGGGCGTTATAGATCGAAACGGCATAGAAAGCCGCCACCGCGAAGGTGGCCAGATAAATCACGGTTGACGTCATAATGACCACTCCATTCGCTGGCGATTCCTGTAAAAATACCAGATCGCCCAAGTAACAACCACGACCGGACCCAACATGCCCCAACCCACCCTTGAGAAACGCCAGAATCTTGCCAACCTCGCCCTGGTCACGGCCGTCGGCGGCTTGCTGGTGCAGCATCCGCTGGCCAACGCCTTCCCCGGTTACGCCGCCGCGATGCCGCATGTGAAAATGGCGTTTGAAGCGGCGCTGGTGGGCGGCCTGGCCGACTGGTTCGCGGTCACCGCCATATTCCGGCGGCCATTCAACCTGCCGATCCCGCACACCGCCATCATTACCGAGAACAAGGACCGCATCGCCGACACCATCGGACTGTTCGTGCAACAGAACTTCCTGACCTCGGCGGCGATCCGCCAGAGCTTCACCCAGAACAATGTCGCCGGGCAGATGGCTTCGTGGCTGGAAAAAGAGGCCAACGCCGAAAAGCTCTCCCGCGAGATCGGTCTGATCGCACCCCGCATCCTGCAATTCTTCCGCCACCCCGCCGTGGAAAACTTCGTGCAGCGCAACGTGGTGGACTGGATCCGCGCCTCTTCGGCCAACACGCTGACCGCGCAATTCCTGCAGGCGGTGTTCAATAACGGCAATCACCAACAGGCATTCCAGTTCGCTCTGGAGCGTACCGACGACTGGCTGCGCCGTCACCCGGAGAAAGCGCAAGAACTGCTGGCGCCGGTGATCGACGCGCTGATCGGCCCGGTGCTGAGCAAGATCCGCAATTCGCTGAGCACCGACACCCAGGGCGTGCTGTCGCTATTGATGGGGGGCTGACCGCTTTCGCCAAGCCGGAAACCAAGCGCGCGGTGGAACAGCTGAAATCAGGCATGAACGCGGCGCTGAACGTCGAACAGCGCATCATCGACGGCCTGATCAATGTCATCCACGACATCCGCCAGGATCCTCACCACCCCTTCCGCCAGCAACTGGACGAATCCGCCAAGTACTACATCGGCGTGCTTAGCGTCGACTCCCCGGAGTCGCGGCGGCTAAACGCCTTCAAGGACGAAATGGTCAACAACCCGGATGTGGTGAAATTCTTTACCAGCATCGTCATCAGCATCCGCGAGGCCATCCAGAAGGATTTGAATTCGGTGAAGCCGACGATCCTGGAAAGCGTTAAAGATGCGCTGATGATGCTGGGCCGTAATCTGGCGCAGGACAGCCAGTTCCAGCAGGACCTGAACAAGGGCATTGTCGATGCCACCTGTTTCGTGACCGAGGAGTACGCCGACGCGATCATGCGCTTTGTGAGCGATCAGGTGCGGGCGTGGGAGTCGGAGAAGATGGTGCGGGAGATCGAGAAGGCGATCGGGCCGGACCTGCAGATGATCCGGGTGAATGGGACGTTGGTGGGGGGGGTGATCGGGTTGGTGTTGAGTTTTATTGCTTGAGCGCCTTGCATTTCAACAACTGACCCAGGCGGGCCGGGTGGCCACCTGCTGCGCCAGCAGTTCCCGCGTACGCGCCAGCGTCAGCGTCGGGCCTTCGCGGCAGATCAGGCTACTGCCGACATAGCAATGCCCGCACAAGCCGACGCCGCAATGCATTCGCCGCTCCAGCGACAGCCAGAAGTTATCCGGGGACAGACCCCGTTTTTCCAGCAGGTCGCCGACGCCCAGCATCATCGCTTCCGGGCCGCAGCACAGCACGGCGTCGGGGAAGGACGGCAGCAGCGCCAGCGCGGCATCAAGGCGGTGTCCGGTGGCTTGGGTCAGCTCGTCAGGGGAGTGCCAGGCGGGATCATCCACGGGCAGGGTCATCGGCAAGGAAGCCCGCCGCCACGCCTCGCGTTCTTTCGCCAGGATCCGGCTGTCCTCGCTGCGGGCGCTGTACAGCAAGGCAGAGCCAGCCCTCTGACCGGTCGCCAGACGTTGCGACAACCAAGCCGACAGCGGAGCCAGGCCGCAGCCGCCCGCCACCACCAGCACGTTCTGGTCCGCCAGTTCCGGCCAGGGCTGCCCCACCGGTCCGCGCACGCCGACAAACATTCCCAGCGGCAAATCCTGCAAAGCATCCGTCAGCTTGCCGACCTTGCGCACTAAAGCCGTAAAACAGCCTTGTGTATCGGGCAGGCTGACAAAGGTGAAGGCCGCTTCCCCCAGTCCGGGAATGCTCAGCATGAAGAACTGGCCGGGCCGGGCCGTCCAGCATGCGCCATCCTCCAGGCGGAAGCGCAGGTGCAGCGCGTCCTCGCCATCGTCATAGCGCGCCAGCAGCGTCGCCACCTCGGGAACCAGACTCAACATGCCCCTGCCCTCGTCAGCACCGCCTTCGCGCCGATCACGCCGGGGCAGACGGCGTCGCAGCGGCCACAGCCGGTGCAACCCAGTCGTCCCTGTTGCGGAATGAAGTGCGGGGAAAATTTATGGAACCAGTACCGCGCAGTGCGCGCGCCGGGCGTCGGCGACGGATGATGGCCGCTGGCCTCGCGCTGGAAACCGTCATAAAGACAGGCGTCCCACACCCGTTCGCGGACGATGCCCTGCGGCTGGCCGACATCAAAGGTGGTGAAACAGGAACAACTGGGACAGAGGTTGACGCAGCCGGAGCAGCTCAGACACTGGATCGCCAGCGTTTCCCACATTTCCGCTGTCACCCCGCCCGCCTCAATGCGCGCCAGCCCGGCCGCCAGCGCGGACAAATCCCCGAAGGCTGCGGAACAGGTATCGCCGATGGCCTGCCGGGTTTGCTCCGCGCTGTCCGCCTCCAGCATCCTGACGGTTTGAGTGGCCGCCTGGAATGCGGTCAGCACCGCTTCCCCCAAGTTGGTGAGCGCCGCCAGATGCCAACCCGCCGGCACCGGCGTCAGCACCAGATCGGCCCCTTCGCGCACCAGCGGCCCGGAATCAGTGAGCGGACAAAACCCGCCCGTGCAGGGTGACGCGCAATCCACCGCGACCACCAGCGCCGACTTCCGGCGCGCCTGGTACAGCGCATCTTCGGCAAAAAAGCGGTCCTGCACCGCCAAGGCCGCGGCATCGCAGGCCTTTACCCCGAAAAACACCCGGGGCGGCACCTCCGGCAAGCGGTTGCGGAAATGCGTGCCGTCAAAGACAAATACCGTTTCGCGCTCGGCAAAGAAATACGGCTTCAATGAGGACAGCGGCACACCTTCGAGGGTTTGCCAGTCCTGGTCTGGCGACGATTCCGCCCAGCGCACCACCCCGTCCGCCTCGCGCACCGGCTCGATCATGACGCGATCCGCCGCGATAAAGAGACGAAAATCTGTCAAGTTGTCGATAAAAACCGTTTTCATGCCTCCTCCCGCTTTTCCACGCGCACGGCGCAGGCTTTCAGTTCCGGCATCTTCGTCACCGGGTCCTGCGCGGTATTGGTCAGCCGGTTGCAGGGCGCTTCGTGGAAATGGTACGGCATGCTGACCGTGCCGACCGGCAGTTCCGGGGCCAGTTCGACGCGGGTATCCACCTCGCCCCGGCGCGAGAAGACCCGCACCGGACTGTGCTGGCCAAGCCCCAGATCAGCGGCGTCGGCGGGATGCATGAACAGCAGGCCCAGCGGCGTTTCCCGCTCCAGCACCGGCGCGCAGCGCGTCATGGAGCCACAGCCGTAATGGAAATGCAGGCGCTGGGTGGTGAAGGCCAGCGGGTATTCGGCATCCGGCATTTCCGCCGGCTCCACCGCATCGACGCAGATCAGGCGCGCGCGGCCGCTGGCCTGCAATGGGAAACGCTGCTGATGGAGTATGGGGGATCCGTCGGGGTGCTCGGCGTTGCAGGGCCATTGCAGGCCCTGATGCTCGTCGATACCGGCGTAGCTCATGGCGGAAAATATCGGCATCAGGCCGCGCATCTCGTCAAAAACCGCTTCCGCCGTCGGCCAGTCCAGCCCGGCCACGCCCATGCGCCGCGCCAGTTCCCCGAAAATCTGCCAGTCGGTTTTGCAATCCGCGGGCGGTTCCACCGCCTTCCGCACCCGCTGCACGCGGCGTTCGCAATTACTGAAAGTGCCATCCTTCTCGGCGAAGGCAGCGACCGGCAGGATGTAATCCGCCAGTTTCGCCGTCTCGGTCAGGTGCATTTCCAGCACCACCAGCAGGTCCAGCTTCTTCAGGGCGCGGGCGACCTCGGTCTGGTCGGGATCGGTCAGCGCCGGATCCTCCCCGGCAATGATCATCGCCCGCATCGCGCCGTCACGCGCGCCGTGCATCATCGCCAGCGAGGTCATGCCCGGTTTTTCCGGCTGCGGCGACCGCCAGGCTTGGGTGAACTTCTCACGCACCGCCGCGTCCGCCACCGGCTGGTAGCCGGGATAGACATTCGGCAGGCAACCCATGTCGCAAGCGCCCTGCACGTTGTTCTGGCCGCGCAGGGGATTGATGCCTGTCCCCGGCCGGCCGATCTGGCCGCAGGCCAGCACCAGATTCGACAAGGCGATGACGTTGTTGGTGCCGCTGGCGAACTGGGTGATGCCCATGCCGTAACAGAGGAAGGCGGCGGGCGAATGCGCGTAAAGGTCGGCAAAACGCCGCAAGGTGTCGGGATGGATGCCGGTGATGCTCGCCGTCAGTTCCGGCGTAAAGGCGGCGACCTGCGCTTTCAGCGTGTCGACGTTATCAACGCGAGCACTCAGGAAGTCCTTCGCCTCCCAACCCTCGCGGAATATCAGGTGCAGCAGGCCGTTGGCCAGCGCGATGTTGCTGCCCAGCTTCAGCGGCAGGTGCAGGTCGGCCAGCTTCGCCAGACGCGACTGTCGGGGATCAACCACCACCAGCTTCGCGCCGTTAAGCTTGGCCTTGAGGATGCGGCCGCCGAAAATGGCGTGGTTCTCGGTGGGATCGGCGCCCCAGACCACGATCAGGTCGGCCTGCTCGACATCGGCCATGCTGTTGGTCATGGCGCCGGAGCCGAGCGTCTGCGCCAGTCCGGCGACGGAGGGGCTGTGGCAGATGCGGGCGCAGTGATCGATATTGGGGGAACGCAACGCCACCCGCGCGAATTTCTGGGCGGCGTAATTGTCTTCGTTGGTCGCGCGCGCGCAGCTGATGACGCCCAGACTGTCGGGGCCGTCATTATCGCGGAAGTCCTTGAGGCGGGCGGCGATATCGTCCAGCGCCTCCTCCCAGTCCACCGGAACGAAAACCCCGCCTTCGCGGCGAAACGGCTGCGTCAGGCGCTGGGCGGGATCAACCCCGAACGCCGCGTTCCAGCCCTTGGCGCACAGGTGGCCATGACTGACCGGATGGTTGGGAACCGGCTCGACGGCGATGACACGGTTATCCTGGACGCGCAGGCCCATGCCGCAGCCGACGCCGCAAAATGGGCAAATGGTTGAAGTGCTGGACAGGGTCACGGACACGCTCCGGGAGAACAATCTCTTGTCATGATACCTGTGCGGGCAAGGCGCGCCTACCGCCGCCCCGCGATCGCATCAAGCCTGAAGCAACAGCCAAACCCGCATCCCGACCAGCGCAAGCGAGGAAAGCAGGACAACATACGCGAACGCCCAGACCAGCGCGACACGGTCGGCCACCGCCGAGTCGACCGCAACTGTCTTTTCCCTCGGGCGCAGCACCAGAAACAGCAATGCCATCAAAGCCACGGCCGCCGGCGCCGTTGCCGCCAGCAGCCCTCCCTGCGCCTGAAAGACGGCCGCCGCCACACCGGAGTAATCAATGCTGATGGACGGCATCGGCGCATCCAGGGAATGTTGCTCTGCCGCCCCGGAGATTGCCGGGAGCAGCGCCGCCAGCGGCAGCCCTCGCATAAAAAGCGTCGTCATATCACAAACCTTTCACAAAGCCTGATTGCCATGAAGCGGCAGTTTAGGTATCTTGCGGCAAAAAGCGGCAAACTATTGCTAAATTTCGTTATCTGTCACCCATAAGGCGGCAGAGGCGACCATCCACCATCACGGATTGTCCATGGCCCGTATCCTCCTGCTGCACGGCCCCAACCTCAACCTGCTTGGCACCCGCGAGCCCGGTATCTACGGGGCGGCCACCCTCAAGGACATCAACGCCCGCCTGATGATGCACGCCGTGCAGGATGGTCATGACCTCGACACCCTGCAAAGCAATCATGAAGGCGTGCTGGTCGACCGCATCCAGGCCGCCGGACAGGACGGTACCGCCTTCATCATCATCAATCCGGCCGCTTTCACGCATACATCCGTGGCGTTGCGCGACGCCCTGCTCGCCGTGAAGATCCCCTTCGTCGAGGTGCATCTGTCAAATGTACATGCCCGCGAAGCCTTCCGTCACCACTCCTATTTTTCGGATGTCGCTGTTGGCGTCATCTGCGGCCTGGGCGCAAGAGGCTATGACTACGCCTTGCAGTACGCCGTTCAGCATCTGGCAAAACCTTGAGCTTGTTTGGGGGAATATCCCGTATGGATCTGCGCAAAATCAAGAAACTGATCGACCTCGTTCAGGAATCCGATATCGAAGAACTGGAAATCTCCGAAGGCGAGGAATCGGTTCGTATCAGCCGCCGTCGTCCGGTCGCCGTCATGGCCCCGGCGCCCATGGCCATGAATACGGTCTCGGCCCCGGCGCCTACCCCGGCGGAAAGTCCGAAAAGCACGGCGCCGGCGGCGGTCGAACCGGCCACGCAGGGTTACATCCAGCGCTCGCCGATGGTCGGCACCTACTACTCCGCGCCCTCCCCCAATGCAACGGCCTTCGTGGACGTGGGGCAGACCGTCAAGGCCGGTGACACCGTCTGCATCATCGAGGCCATGAAGATGATGAATCAGGTCCAGGCCGAGAAAAGCGGCGTCATCGAATCGATTCTGGTGGAAAACGGCCAAGTGGTGGAATACGACCAGCCGCTGTTCACCATCGTCTAAACCTGCGGGGGCGTCATGCTCAACAAAGTCCTGATCGCCAATCGCGGCGAAATTGCCTTGCGGGTGCTTCGCGCCTGCAAGGAACTGGGTATCCGCACCGTGGCTGTCTACTCCAAGGCTGACCGCGACCTGCTGCATGTGCGGCTGGCGGACGAGGCGCTGTGCATCGGCCCGGCCTCCTCCCGCGAAAGCTACCTGAACATTCCCTCCATCATTGCCGCCGCCGAAGCCACACAGGCCCAGGGCATCCATCCCGGCTACGGCTTTCTGGCGGAAAACGCCGATTTTGCGGAAGCGGTCGAGGAATCGGGATTCACCTTCATCGGCCCCCGCGCCGACACCATCCGCCAGATGGGCAACAAGGTGGCGGCCATAGAAGCGATGAAGGCCGCGGGCGTGCCCACCGTGCCCGGCTCCGATGGCGCCGTGACCGCCGAGAACGCCCAGTCCTTCGCCAAGCGCATCGGACTGCCGGTCATCATCAAGGCGGCGGCGGGCGGTGGCGGACGCGGCATGCGCGTCGTCTATGACGCCCACAGCGTGCTGCACTCCCTCGCCGTCACGCAGGCCGAAGCCAAGGCCGCGTTCGGCGATGACACGGTGTACATGGAAAAATTCCTGCAGCAGCCCCGCCACGTCGAGGTGCAGGTTATCGGCGACGGTCAGGGCAAGGCCATCCACCTCGGCGACCGCGACTGCTCGCTGCAACGGCGCCATCAGAAAGTGGTGGAAGAAGCACCGGCGCCGGACATTCCCGCGCAGGCCCGCCAGGAAGTGCTTCTGGCCTGCGTGCGCGCCTGCGAGCAGATGCGCTATCGCGGCGCGGGGACCTTCGAATTCCTTTACGAGGACGGCCGCTTCTACTTCATTGAAATGAACACTCGCGTGCAGGTGGAGCATCCGGTTTCGGAAATGGTCACCGGCATCGACATCATCAAGGAGCAGCTGCGCATTGCGGCCGGGATGGGGCTGTCGGTCACCCAGGAAGATATCGTCATCCGCGGCCACGCCATCGAATGCCGGATCAACGCCGAGGACCCCAAAACCTTCCTTCCCTGTCCGGGCAAGATCGACTATTTTCATGCGCCCGGCGGGCCAGGCATCCGCATGGATTCGCACATTTATGCCGGCTATACCGTGCCGCCGAATTATGACTCGCTGATCGGCAAGCTGATCGCCTACGGTCCCAGCCGTGACGTGGCGTTGCAGCGCATGCGCAACGCCCTGGATGAAATCGTCGTGGATGGCATCCGCAGCAACATCCCGCTGCACCGCGAGCAGATCCTGCGCGACGAAACCTTTAACG
>CAZPZK010000036.1:0-11828 GCA_964591095.1 uncultured Moraxellaceae bacterium
GCCTGATCCTGACCGGATTCGTGCAGCTGGCCTTTACCCGCTTCACCGCCGACCGGCTGTTCGAAAAAAGGGTGGACATCATCCTGCCCAACTTCAACGGCCTGCTGCTGTGGGTGACACTGGTGTCGGGTCTGCTGGCGACGCTGGCCATCCTCTTCCTGTTTCCGCAAGAAACCCTGATGTACCGGCTGCTGATGCTGGCGGGCTTTGTCGTGATGTGCGACATCTGGATCGCCACCATCTTCCTGTCGGGGATGAAGCATTACAAGGCCATCGTCAGCCTGTTCGGCATCGGCTACGGCATCACGGTGGCCGGGGCGCTGCTGCTGCGCCCGTTCGGGCTGGAAGGCCTGCTGGCCGGTTTTGTCTTCGGCCAGTTCATCCTGCTGTCGGGCATGGTGATGCTGATCCTGCGCAATTACCCCTCCGACCACTTCATGGAGTTCCGCTTCTTCCAGCGGCGCTACCTGTATCCGACACTGATCGGCGTCGGTTTTTTCTACAACCTGGGGGTCTGGCTCGACAAATACATGTTCTGGTATTACCTGCCCACCAGCCATGACGTGATCGGGCCGCTGCGCGCCTCGGTGATCTATGACATTCCGGTGTTTCTCGCCTACCTGTCGATCATTCCCGGCATGGCGGTGTTCCTGGTCAAGATGGAGACCGATTTTGTCGAGTATTACGACAAGTTCTACGACGCCGTGCGCTCGGGGGGATCGCTGGAGTTCATCGAGGACATGCGTAACGAGATGGTCTACACCGTGCGCCAGGGCATCTACCAGATCATCAAGATCCAGACCATCGCCGCCCTCGGGCTGTTTATTGCCGGACCGTGGATCCTGGAGACGCTGCGCATCTCGCAGCTGTACCTGCCTCTGCTGTTCATCCACCTGATCTCGGCGGGATTGCAGGTGGTGCTGCTGGGCGTGATCAATGTCTTCTTTTACCTCGACAACCGCTGGATCGTGCTGTTCCTGACCGGGCTGTTCGTGACGCTGAACGCGGTCTTTACCGCCATCACGCTCTGGCTGGGGCCGGAATTCTACGGTTACGGCATCGCCGCCGCGCTCACGATCACCATCATGCTCGGCTTCCGCTTTCTGGACCGGGTGCTGGAGTCACTGGAATACAAGACCTTCATGCTGCAATAATGCGCGCTGGGCGGCCCCCCCCCGGCGGCGGGCCGCGCGATCCATCCCAGGAGCCATCATGTCACGTCTCATCATCAGCACCCCCCACGCCCCCGCCGCCATCGGCACCTACTCGCAGGCCGTGCGCAGCGGCAACACCGTCTACCTCTCGGGCCAGATCGCCCTGGAGCCGCAAAGCATGCAATTGCGGGAAGGCATCGAGGCGCAGATCATCCAGGTCTTCGATAACCTGAAGGCGGTCTGCGAGGCCGCCGGCGGCGGACTGAAGGACATCGTCAAGCTGAATATCTTCCTCACCGACCTCAGCCACTTTGCGCTGGTCAACGAGATCATGGCGCGCTACTTTGTCCAGCCCTATCCGGCCCGCGCCGCCGTCGGCGTCGCCTCGCTGCCGCGCGGCGCGCTGGTGGAGATGGACGGCGTGCTGGTCATCGACTGATTTTCAGCCCCCGCCGCACCACGGGCGCTCCCCGGCGAGCGCCCGCTGTTCATCCGTTTTTTCCGACGAATGCCCCCTACACAAACATTTTTTTGACATACGTCACACTATCTTTGTATAAAAAGCACCCACAACGTCTTCAGGCGGTCATATACCGCGTGGATAACCCCCTCTCGGACGAGAGCGCAGCCAAGGGAAGCGACATCATGAACAGCACCGGCATGCGATATTACAGCCGTCGACTGGCCGCCATCCTCCTCGGACTGACCGTGTCGACCGCCAGTCTGGCCGACCCGGAACAACCGGGGCGCAAGGTTTGGTACCGCTACGTTGACAGCAGCGGCCAGCCCACGCTCAGCGATCAGGTCACCGAGACCCATATCCGGCTGGGCTACGACATGCTCGACCGCAACATGCTGGTGATCCGCCGCTTTCCTGCCTTTGACGCAAAGCTCTACCAGCAAGACAAGGCGGCCCGTGACGCCGCGATAGCGCGGCAGAAGGAGGATGCCCGCATCCTGCGCCTGTATTCGTCGGCCTCGGATGCGGCCCGCGCCCGCGACCGGCAACTTGAGTCGACTGATACCGCCATGGGCTACAACCGGCTGCAGTTGCTGCGGTTGGAGCGGCTGCGCGCCAATCTGGTGGAAGACCTGGCCGCTCAGGAGCGCAAGGGAGAAAAACCGTCGGAACGCACCCGCGGCGAGATTGCTCGGCTGGACGGCCAGATCGCCGACCTGCGCCAGCTGATCAGCGCGCAAAAGGAGGAACTGTTGGCGGTCAAGGCCCGCTTCGAACCGATCGTCAGCCGCCTGCAGGAAATGGAACGGCCAGCGCTGGCGGCGGAGCGGCACGCCGCGACGCCGCGCTGGTAGCACGGGGAACGCGCGCGCGGGGCGCACCCGTCGTCCCCCGCGCGCTCAACTCCAGTTGGCGGCGATCACCGCGTCCAGCGCGGCGTGCTGGGCCGTGCTCAAGGTCGTCTGGCCCGCCGGGGGCGGTGTCAGCGACGCCATCGCCGTCACCAGCGCCTGGACATTCGCCGCGACCAGGACATGGCCATCGGCGGTCCGGATCTCCTCCACCTGATTGGACGCCCCGTAAAACCAGCCCTGTACCGTCACCTTGTCCGTGCTGCCGATCACGCTGATCTCCAGCTGCCGGTCCACCCGCTTGAACCACAGTTGATCCATCGCTATCCCCGGCTGCAGGCTGAGCACATCGAGATTGCCCGCCGTGCTGTCCACATCCTTGATGATGTCCGCGCCTTCACCCCGCGCAAAGACATAGCTGTCATTGCCCAGACCGCCGGTGAGCGTGTCATTGCCCCGCTTGCCGGTCAGGATATTGGCGGCGCTGTTGCCGGTGATCCGGTTGTCGGCGCTGTTGCCGGTGCCGTCGATCGCCGCCGCCCCCAGCAGGCTCAGGTTTTCCAGCCCCTTGCCGAGGATGAAGGACACCGAGGATTGCACCGAGTCCAGCCCTTCGTTAGCGTTTTCCGTGACTCTATCGTCCGCGTGGTCGACCAGGTACAGGTCATCGCCGAGGCCGCCGGCCATGCGGTCGGCGCCGAGACCGCCATCCAGCGTGTCATTGCCGCCATAGCCGCGCAGGATGTCATCTCCGTCACCGCCGGACAGGGTGTTGGCACCGTCATTGCCATACAGGTTGTTGGCCAGGCTGTTGCCGGTGCCATTGATATTGCCGGTTCCGGTCAGGGTCAGGTGTTCGACATGGGTGCCCAACGTTTTGGATAGCGACGTCAGCACCCGGTCGATACCCTCACCGTCATCCTCAATAACGTTGTCCCATTTGCTGTCGAGAACATAGGTGTCATGGCCCAGACCACCAATCAAGGTATCGGAGCCCGCGCCGCCGTCCAGCCAGTCATTACCGGCCAAACCTTCCAGCCGGTTGCTGGCGCTGTTGCCCGTCAACTCGTTGTTATGGTTGTTGCCCGCCCCGTTGACGGTGGCCCCGCCGGTGAGGATCAGGTTTTCCAGGTTGACGGCCAGCGTCCAACCCATCGAGGTATTCAGGGTATCCATGCCCCCGTTGGCAACCTCAATGACAACATCGTCAACCGTATCAATCACGTAGCTATCATTACCCGCCCCACCCAGCAGGGTATCCTCCCCGGCGCCACCGTCCAGCCAGTCATCGCCCTCCAGCCCCTCCAGACGGTTGCTGGCGCTATTGCCGATCAACATGTTGTTCTGGCTGTTGCCCGCTGCGTTGACGGCGGCCGCCCCGGTCAGCGTCAGCTTCTCCAGATTAGCCCCGAGTGTCCAGGAGATGGCGGTCTCGACCGCATCCTCGCCTTCACCGGCGATTTCGGTGACGATATCGGTCAGGTCATCCACGATGTAGGTGTCGTTGCCCAGACCGCCAGCGAGAGTGTCACTGCCGCCACCGCCATCCAGCCGGTTGTTGCCGATATTGCCGTTGAGTGTATTGCCGGAGGCATTCCCGGTGCCATCCAGGTTGGCGCTTCCGGTTAAAACCAGCTTTTCAATATAAGACCCAAGCGCATAGCTAACGGAAGACGCGACCGTTTGGTAACCCTTTCCGCTCTGGCCGTTGTAAACGATGCATTGATCACCCGCGCTATCAACAATAAAGGTGTCGTTATCTGGTCGACCACGCCAATTAAATTCCGCATTCGAATTCGAATACATGATGTCATCCCCGGCTCCTCCATCCAGCACGTTATCACCATTGTCACCCCAGAGGACGTTATTCAGGCCGTTACCGGTCCCATTGATATTACGGTTCAAATTGTCCTGTGAGGCAAGCCTGAGCTGTTCAAGCTCCGCACCCAATGTCCAGCTTCTACTAGACACAACCAGATCGGTGCCCTCGCCGGCATATTCAATGATGATGTCATTCAGCCCCGGTTCAAAGTAGATGTCATCGCCGGCCCCTCCGGCCATCGTATCGATGCCGCCGTTACCCGTTATGTGGTTATTGCCACTGTTGCCGATGAGCGTATTATCGGCCCAATTGCCAATCATGTTGAGAGACTTGCTGCCGGTCAGGATCATATTTACCAGGGTGTCGTCCAGCCAATAAAATTCGCTGGTCTGTACGGTGTCCGTGCCTTGGCCGAATTTTTCGTCAATGATGGTTCCTGAGTTGACGATATAAATATCGTCTCCCATGCCGCCGGTGACAATCACGCCATTGGTATTGGTGGAAAGGTCAAAAAGGTCGCCCTGGTCGGTGCCCTGAAGCGAGAGGAAGGGCATGCCGGCGGCGTCGTAACGCTGATAGTAAATCCCCACGCCACTCTCTCCGGGCGCATGGGACTCCCATGTCACCACAAAGCCGCCATCACTCATGGCTTCGACGGCGGGATGAACCTGATCCCCCCCCGTCGTACTGTTGATCAGGAACTCCCCGCCGAGCGCCACTCCCGCGCTGCTGAATCGCTGGCCGTAAATGCCCCCTCCGTCCCCATCTTGATCCTCGGACACCCACGCCACCACAAAACTGCCATCTTTCAATGCCGTAATGCTTGGCGACCGCTGATCGCCCGCCGTCGTCGTGTTGACCCGGAACTCCCCGCCGAGCGCCGCTCCCGCGCTGCTGAATCGCTGGCCGTAAATGCCCCCGCCGGCCCCATCTTGATCCTCGGACACCCACGCCACCACAAAAACAGCATCGTTTAATGCCGTAACGCTTGGCGACCGCTGATTGCCCACTGTCGTCGTGTTGATCCGGAATTCCCCGCCGAGCGCCGCTCTCTGACTGCTGAAACGCTGGCCGTAAATGCCCCCGCCGGATCCATCTTGATCTTCGGACATCCACACCACCACACCGAGCCCTCCTAACACAAACGTGGCCCTTGGCGATTGCTGATCTCCGGCTGTCGTCGTGTTGATCCGGAATTCCTTGGGGTAATCTGACAAGAACCTACCGTAAATGTCCTGGCCTGAGCCATCATGGCCCTCGGACATCCATGTTACAAACTGTTCCCCCAGATCAGGGAATTGTTGATCACCGGCCGTTATCGTATTGACCCGGTATGTCCCACCCAGACTGGTTCCCGAAGGGTCATACAAAGGTTTCATGTAGATGTCATAGCCGGAACCGTCCTGACTCGCGGACACCCAGATCATCAAGCGATCATTCATCGCCGTGCTGGCAAGGGAGTCCGGACCAGTCGCCGTGAACGTGTCAATCCGTAACTCCCCAAGGATGGTATTTCCCGCTCGGTTAAAGAACTGTCCGTAAACTCCCGGGGCCGATCCAACCTGTCCTGCGGATATCCACATCATCCCGAAGCCATAAAAATTTCCCCATCGTGATGCCATCAACGATGACGACAACGGCAGGGCCGGCGTCGTGGGATTCACCCGAAACTCCCCCTGCGTTCCAACCCGCCAATCCCGGTCCGCAAACTGCAGGACCTCGATATTCGTCAGTGTATCCGACCCCTCATTGCCCTGGGTCGCGGTTACCCGCCACTCTCCGTTCGGCCCCATCGCCAAGCGATAATCCGCGGCGTTGCCCTGATAGACCGCGCGATCCGTCCCTGCCCCGCCGTCCAGCGCATCGTTGCCCGCCAGCCCCGTCAGCGTATCGTCCGTCGCAAACCCTGACAGCTCATCATCGTTTGCCGTGCCGTTGATCATCGTCATTTTAATTCTCCATTATCCCTGGGAAGAAATCGCAAAAAGCACCAATCCTCCGGCGCGCACGCGCCGGAAGTCATCCACATCACAAGAGGTAATACACCGGAAACTGCAAGAAACCCTGGATACCCGCATCCTTGCAAAGGCAGTTTTTACTGCCGGGTTTGTGGCTAAACCGCACTGGGAAATGCACATACCACATGGCAACCTCCTGCAACCATGACCGGGTATGTACTCAAGCTAGCACAGCCCAAACCCGTTGCACAGGGCTGACTCAGGGCATGGTGACAAGCGGCCTCCACTGGCCGACCAACCGTTGCCTCAGCTCCAACTGGCCGCGATCACCGGATCCAGGGCGGCATGCTGATTGCCGGAGAGGCTGGTCTGCCCCAGCTTCGGCACCGAAAACACCGCCATCGCCGACACCAGCGCCTGCACATTGGCGGCGGTCAGCACATCGCCGCCCTGCGTCCGGATTTCCTCCACCCGGTTGTCGGCGGACACATACCAGTCCTTGATCGTCACCCGGTCCGCCGTGCCCATGATCCGCACCTCCAGATCATTGTTGACCTGACGGAACCACAATTGGTCCCGCGCCACCGAGGCATCGTCAAACAGCAACACATCCGCGTTGCCCGCCGTGGCGTCGGCGTCGGTCAGCACGTCCGCGCCATCGCCCCGCGCCAGCCGGTACACATCATCGCCCAGGCCGCCGAACAGACGGTCGGCGCCCAAGCCTCCGGTGAGAATATCCGCGCCGAGACCACCGGTCAGGGTATTGGCCACGGCATTGCCGGTCAGGCGGTTGTCGAGACCATTGCCGGTTGCCGACGCGGCGCTACCCAGCAACCAGACCTGCTCCACCTCGTCGGCCAGCGTGACGCTGACCGACGCATACACGCTGTCCGTGCCCTCGCCGGCCAGTTCCACGATCTTGTCATAGCGGCTGTCGACCGTGTAACGGTCATCGCCGTCGCCGCCGATCAGGGTATCGTTGCCCGCGCCGCCATCCAGTCCGTTGGCGGCGACGTTGCCTTTCAGGGTGTTCTTCAACGCATTGCCCGTCGCATCCACGGCCTCGTTGCTCTCCAGGATCAAATGCTCCACATTGGCCGACAGGGTATGGCTGACCGTGCTGTACACCGTGTCCGTGCCCGCCGACAGCGTCTCGACAATGACATCACCCGCGTCATCCACGTAGTAGGTGTCATGGCCCAGACCGCCGGCCATCAGGTCCGCGCCTTCCTTGCCGTCCAGTACGTTGCTGCCGGCATTGCCGTTGAGGGTATTGGCCAGCGTGTTGCCCACGGCGCGCGGGTTGGCGGCTCCGGCGAGGGTGAGGTTTTCGAGATGGGCGCCCAGGGTGTAGCTGAAGGCGGCAACCACTTCATCCGTGCCTTGGTCCTCCGCTTCCACCACCGTATCGCCGGTCTGGTCCAGCAGATAGCGGTCATTGCCGCCGCCACCCGCCAGCTGGTCATTGCCGCCACCGCCATCCAGGGTGTTGTGGCCGCTGTTGCCGGTGAGATGGTTGGCGGAGGCGTTGCCGGTGGCCGTCAGGTCCGCCGCGCCGGTCAACACCAGATGCTCGACAAATTCGCCCAGGGTGTAGCTGATGGCGCTGTAGACCGTATCCGTCCCCTGCCCGGACAGCTCCACCACGGTATCCCCGACGCCGATGTCATAGGCGTCATTGCCTTCTCCCCCGGTCAGGACATTGGCGCCGTCATTGCCGGTCAGCCGGTTGTCCAGGACGTTGCCGGTGCCGTTGAGGTCGGCGGTGCCCAGCAGTTGCAGGTTTTCCAGATAATCGCCCAGCACCACATCGGCGGTGGACTGCACGGTATCGATGCCTTCGCCGTCATTTTCATAAACCGTATCCAGACCGTCCACCACATAGGTGTCGTCCCCGCCACCGCCGCTGAGAATATTGGCGCCGCTGTTGCCGGTCAGGCGGTTGGCAAGCGAATTGCCCACGCCTTCAAGGTCGGCGCTGCCGGTCAGTTCCAGATTCTCCACGCTGGTGGACAGGGTCCAGGAGACGGCGGCCTGCACGGTATCCGTGCCCTGCCCGCCAAGCTCATGCACGGTATCCAGCGCATCCACCCGATAGAGGTCGTCGCCCGCGCCGCCGTAGAGGTCATCCGCCTGCGTGACAAAGAAATCCAGTCCGCTGAGCGTGTCGTTGCCGCCGCCGCCGTAGAGGGAGTCCACGCCATCACCGCCCTGCAGCGTGTCATGGCCCTCGCCGCCATAGATCAGGTCGTAGCCCATGTCGCCATGCAGCGCGACATCCAGCACGCTGCCCGAAAAATCCATCAGGTCATCCAGCGGCGAGGCGCGCACGGCCAAGGTCGGCCCGCTCCAGTCCAGCGACCAGCCGCGATAGCCAAACTCCAGCGCCTCGATATTCACCAGCGTATCGATGCCGTCATCGCCGTTATCGGCATAGCTGTCCGATGCCTGCAACAGGCCGCCGCCGAGGACGGTGAACAGGTAATACTGCGGGCCGGGCGCGAGGACGACCGTATCCACGCCGTCGCCGCCGTCAAGCAGATTGTTGCCGCTGTTGCCGCCCAGGCGGTTGTCCAGCGCGTTGCCGGTGGCGTTGACGGCGTCGGCGCCGGTGAGGAAGAGGTTTTCCAGATTGGCGGCCAGCGTATGGCTGAAGGCGGACTGCACCGTGTCATTACCAGCGTCCGGCGCTTCGATCACGGTATCAAGGTCATCCGCGACATAGAGGTCATCGCCGTCGCCGCCGTCAAGGACATCCGCCTCGCCCTGCCCGTCGAGGGTGTCGTTACCCGCCAGCCCGTAAAGGGTCTCGGCATCGGCGGTGCCGGTCAGCAGGTCATCGTTTTCGGTGCCCAGGATATCGGGAGCGGACATGATCGTTACCTCGGGCGGCGGGCCCTGATGATTATTGTTGGAATCATTCTAGCGAAGCGCGGCGGCCGGGAAACCGGCCGCCGACAAACCGGCGCGCGGGCCGACCGCGCGCGGGGCCTCAGCTCCACCGGGCGGCGCTGACGCTGTCCAGCGCGGCATGGTGAGTGGCGGTGAGGCTGGTATTGCCCAGCTTGGGCACCGAAAAAGCAGCCATGGCATTCACCAGCGCCTGCACATTGGCCGACGTCAGGACATCCCCGGCCTGGGTCCTCACCTCTTCCACCTGATTGGCGGTGGCGGTATACCAGCCCTTGACCGTCACCCGGTCTGCCGTACCTATAATCCGCACTTCCAGATCACTGTTGACCTGGCGGAACCACAACTGGTCGCGGGCGACGGTGGCGTCGGCAAACATCAGGACATCGAGATTGCCGGCCAGGCTGTCCACATCGGTGAGCGTGTCAGCGCCGCAGCCACGCTCAAGCCGGTACTGGTCGTTGCCCGCGCCGCCATTGAGGCTGTCGTTGCCCAGACCGCCGATCAGCAGGTCCTGACCGTCCTGGCCGTTGAGGATATCGTTGCCCAGACCCCCGGACAGGGTGTCGTTGCCGCCATAGCCCCCGAGCGTATCCTGACCGTCGCCGCCGGATAGCGCGTTGGCGGCATCATTGCCGTACAAGCCGTTATCCAGTGTATTGCCAACGCCGTCGATCGCCAGAGCGCCCTTGAGGTACAGCAGCTCGATCTGGCTGCCCAAGGTATAGGACGCCGTGCTCAGCACCTTGTCGCTGTTGCCTTCTCCGGCCGCCTCGGTCACCACATCGCCCGCGACATCCACATAATAGGTGTCATTGCCGGTTCCACCCGCCATCGTGTCGATCCCTGCGCCGCCATTGAGGGTGTCATTGCCGCCAGCGCCATTCAGCGTGTTATTGCCGGCATTGCCCGTCAGCGCATTATCCAACGAGTTGCCTGTCCCGTTGATATTACCCGCCGACGACAACAGGGACAGACGCTCGACACCCGCGCCCAGGGTAAACTGGGCGGCGCTGCTGTAAACCAGGTCATTGCCCCCCGAGGTGGCCTCGATCACGGTATCCAGCGTCGAATCCACATAAAAAATGTCATCACCCAAGCCGCCCGACATCGAATCGGCGCCGGTTCCGCCATCCAGCGTGTCATTGCCATCACCACCATTGAGGCTGTTGTTGCCGGTATTGCCCTTGAGGTAGTTGGCGAGGGTGTTGCCGGTGGCGGCCAGCGCGGCGGTCCCCATAAGGTAGAGCCGCTCCAGATTGGCGGCCAGCGTGTAATTGACCGAACTGTACACCCGGTCGATGCCTTCTCCGGTCAGTTCGACGACAGTATCGAGCGCGTTGTCGACATAATACTGATCATCTCCGGCGCCGCCACTCATCTGGTCATGCCCGGCGCCGCCGTTCAGCACATTGTCGGCGCTGTTGCCCGTCAGGGTGTCATTGCCACTGCCGGTGGTCAGGTTTTCGAAGACGGTGTTGTAGGCGAGGCCGATCACAAAGTCATCCGCCGGGCCGTTGACCGCCCCGGCGCGCAGGTCAAACTGCACATTGGACACGGTGTTGATGACGATGGTGTCGGTGCCGCCCGCGTCCCACAGCGACTCGAAATAATTCTGCGTGTCGAGGTTGAAGGTGTAGGTGTTGTTGCCGGTGTTCCAGGTGGTGTTGGCGCCGTAAAGGTATTGCAGCGCCTGGATGTCCAGCACCGAATAGGTCTGGGCGAAGATGTAGTCGTAGCCGCCGACGGATTCGTCGTTGTTGTAGCTCATCACCGTGTAGCGCGTGCGATCGACCGCCGCGTCCAGCACCGGAAAATCGTTGGTGCCGTTGTAGGGATAGCCTTCGGCCTCGAAGGGATGCTTCAGTCCCAGCGCGTGACCGGTTTCGTGCAGCAGCGTCATCCAGCCGTAATTGCTCTCGAAGGAGCCGCTGTTGTCCCAGTCATAATCGGGCGAGATCACCACGCGGGCGGTGGCGCCGGGGTAATAGGCGTAACCGGCGGAACCGCCCATCGGGGCGCTGGCCACCGAGTAACGGATGTCGCCGGTTTCACCGGCGCCGCTCACTTCCTGGAAGTTGACGTTGATGAGATGCGACAGTTCATTCAACTGGTAGCGCACCGCATTCTGGAATTCGGCGCTGGCGGTGCGCAGCAGGTTGCCGTTGTCGGAAATCGACAGCGAGTTGTACGGGGGAAAGCTGTAGGTCAGCGTCTGGGCCGGGGTCTGGTACTTGGCGCCCATCAACAGTCCGTCGATATGGTTGTCACCGGTGCGGGTGGTGAAGGTGGTGATGCTGGCCATGGTGTCTCTCCTGATGATGGCGCCGTCGCCAACGGCGGTCGGCGGGCGGCGGGCGGCTTTTTCCTGATTGTAGAAGGGCGTCCGGCGGAATTCCGTGGAAGCGGCGGCATTTTGCCATGTTTATGACCGACGGCGGTGGTCAGCCGACGCCGGGAATTTTCTCGCGGCGGTCAGTTCCATGCCGCTGCGATCACGCCATCCAATGCCGCGTGCTGCCCGCTGTCCAGCCGGGTTTGCCCCAGCGGCGGCGGCGTCAGCGCGGCCATCGCCGTCACCAGGCTTTGCACCTGCACCGACGCCAGACGTTGTCCCTCCCCGGCCTGCATCTCCTCGATCTGGTGCTGGACACCGTAATACCAGCCTTGCAC
>CAZPZK010000036.1:11838-14346 GCA_964591095.1 uncultured Moraxellaceae bacterium
TCGCTGGTGCCGATGAGACTGATTTCCAGATCCTTGCCGACCTTGCGAAACCAGAGTTGGTCCACCGCTATACTCGCCGCGAAAACCAGCGCATCGTGATTACCGGCGGTGGCATCCACGTCGCGCACGGTATCCGACCCACCGCCACGACCAAACAGATAGCGGTCATCACCCTGTCCGCCATCAAGGTGATCGTTCCCTCCCATGCCATCAAGGGTGTTGCGACCGCTATTGCCGAGAAGCCGGTTGTCAAGACCGTTACCGCTGCCGTTGAGGTTCGCCGCGCCGCCCAGGGAGAGATTTTCCAGCGCCTTGCCCAAGGTCCATGACACGGTGGACAGCACGGTATCCACGCCACCCCCGCTGTATTCCCGGATCACATCCTGGTTGCTGTCAACGAGGTACACGTCATCGCCCGCGCCGCCGATGAGGGTGTCGCCACCGCCGCCGCCATCCAGCCGGTTATCACCGCTGTTGCCGGTCAGCCGGTTGGCCAGGCTGTTGCCGGTTCCGGCGAGATTCGCCGCGCCGGTCAGGATCAGGTCTTCCACCGCCCGGCCCAGGGTAAAACTGGCCGAGGCCAGCACCGTGTCCATGCCATTGCCGGTATATTCCACCACCACGTCCGTTGCCCGGTCGACGATGTAACGGTCATCCCCGACGCCGCCGGCGAGGGTATCCGTGCCGCCGCCGCCATCCAGCCGGTTGTTGCCGTCATTGCCGCGCAGCCGGTTGTCGAGGGCGTTGCCCGTGCCATGCAGGTCGGCCGTCCCGGTCAGGAGCAGGTGCTCCACCGACCTGCCGAGCGTAAAGCTGGCGGCGGCCACGACGGTATCCTCGCCGCCGCCGCTGTATTCCCGCACCTCATCACGCGACCGGTCTACCCGGTAGGTATCGTTGCCGTTGCCACCCGCCATCAGGTCGACACCCGCGCCGCCGTCCAACACGTTATCGGCGGCATTGCCGATCAGCCAGTCGCCAAAGGCCGAGCCAACCGCGTTTTCGATGACCGAACCGTAGGCAATGGTCAGGCAGTCACGGACATAACCGCCGCCATTGAAAAACAGCGATCCGATTTCCGACCACTCGCCGCTGTTCAGGTTGAGCAGGCAGCCTTGCGTCTGGCCCTCGGCGCTGAGGGTGTCGCGGCCGCCGGCATCCCACACCGTTTCAAAGACCACCTGGCCAGGCTGCCATTGATAGATGTTGTTGCCGGCATGCCCATTGAGGTTGGCCCCATAAAGGAACTGGATGGCCAGAATGTCGTTGAGCATGGGTCCGACCTGAAATGCCTCGGTGGCATAGCCGGTGAATGCCGAGGCGCCGGCAAAGTCACGGTAGCTCATCACCGAATATTTCAACTGATCTTCGCCGGGCTCGGCCGGCGCCGCCGGATCGGCGTGATGCGGGTGATTGAGCCCCAGGGCATGCCCCAGTTCGTGCAGCAACGTGTGGTAGGCATAGGTCCCCACGACCGGCTGGCGGAATTCCGGATAGGCCGGGCCGATCCAGATATCCCCGCCCTCCGCGGTCGGCGCGGCAAAGTCGGCAACCTGGGCGGTGTACACGTTAGGATCGGCGGTGTTGGCCCAGCGGATGTCCCCGGCTTCACCCGCCGTCTCGACAACCGGCTCGAAACGGATATCGGCAACCGCCGCCCAGCGCGCCATGATGTCGCGGGCCGCCACCTGCTGTGAGGCTTCCAGCGCCTCCGCGCGCTGTTCAATACCGTCGGCCTGATACCCTTCCCGATAGCGGGAGGCGCCGCCCTCGACCTGAAAACTGTAGGTCAGGACCACTCCCGTGCCCAAGCCCGTCCCCCACTTGCCGCTGATGCCGCCTTCCTCCGTAAACGAGGCCGCCGAGGTCAGGTTGGCGACGGACGGGTTGGTCGACCAGTCCTCCGGGGTAAACAGCGTCACATCCGCCCGCGGACCGTCAATGCCATTGCCGCCGCCGGGAATAATACTCACCATGATCAAGGCTCCTTGGTGTCATCCGCCGATTCCCACGGAATCGGCATGTCGGGAACGGATTCCCGGGACTCATCGCGTCAATGTTCGTACCCCCCGCCGTCCGCCGCCGGGAGCGCCGCGTACCCGGCGCGATAATCCGGGTAACGGAATTCAAACCCCAATTCATGGACGCGGCGGTTGCTCAGGCGGCGGCGGGAAGCGCCCGCCGCCGCTGTCCTCGGCACTGGCGGCAGGCCAAGGCGCGCCGCCAGCCAGTCCAGCACCTCGGCTTGCAGTGCCGGGCAGTCATCCACGCCGATATAAGTATCGGCCATCTCCCGGCCCTGCGCATGCTGCGTCATGAGAAACGCCAGCAGGCGCGCGGCATCGGTCACGTGGATGCGGTTGCTCCAGGCCGAGGGATCCACCGGGCGGCCCGACTCCACCCAGCGTAGCAGGCGCAGGCGGCCTTCGCCGTAAATTCCGGCCAGGCGCACCACCGTCACCGGCCAGTCGCGGCGGGCGCGGGCCTCCGCCTCCAGCAGGATACGCC
>CAZPZK010000037.1:0-4809 GCA_964591095.1 uncultured Moraxellaceae bacterium
GGATCATGCGATAGCCCTTCATGGCGGCGACCATGGCGAGTGCAATGCCGGTATTGCCGCTGGTGGCTTCGATCAGTGTATCGCCGGGGCGGATCAGGCCCCGCTCCTCGGCCCGGCGGATCATGTTCAGCGCCGGACGGTCCTTGACCGATCCCGCCGGGTTGTTGCCTTCCAGCTTGACCAGCAGCGTATTGCCGGTATGGGCTCCCAGACGTTGCAGGCGCACCAGCGGGGTGTTGCCGACACAAAGTTCAGGGGTCAGGTATGCCATGCGGGGAGCCTCCGGGAATCTGGGGCGCGATTGTAATGAAAAAGTGCTGTCAGTGACATGCTCTTTCGCTAAAGTAACCTTCCGCTTCTCCGGATCCCCACTTTCATGAAAACGGTCAGCCTCCATACCCGTCTCTTGTTTGCCGCCATGATTCCCGTCACCGTCATGGTGGCGGCATATGGCATCCTGACGGTCATGTTCCGCTTTCAGGATCTGAATGACCTGCAGACCCGGCAGGCGGAAATCCTGGCGGAAAAATACAGCCTGGCCCTGCAGCGCAGTCCTGGAACCGGTGAATGGACACCGTTATTGCAGCAGGCTCTGGAGAGCCGTTATGTCAAATCCCTGAGCGTGTTGGCAGTTGACCGGAAAGCGGTAGCACAAGCGGGATCGACTTTGCGCTTGCCCGTGCGGCAGTTGCCGAAGGGTCAGTATCTGCATTCGGCGGAAGCCTCCGATGGCGAGGTCTATCTGCAGGTCATCGAGCCGTTGCGGTTTCAGGGTGAAACCTATTGGCTGGCGATTGAGTTGAGGCCGGAACCCTTCGCCATCGCCCGTTATCAGTCGGTCATCATCACTACGATCAGTGCCTTTATCCTGTTGGTGGTGTTGACCTTGCTGCTGTCCTCCGCCTTGCGGCACTGGCTGGAGCCCATCGGCCGCATGTCCCGCCAACTGATGCGGCTGACCCCGGAAAACCTCTCGCAGCGCCTGCAGGGGGATGCCGAAGGCGACCTGGCGGAATTGCAGGAGCAGATCAATGCCTTGCTCGACAAGGTGGCCCACAACGTGGCGGAGTTGCGCCAGGATATTGAACAGACCAAGGCGGACCTGGACGAAAACTACCAGACGATCGAAGCACAGAATATCGAATTGCGGCTTTCCCGCGCCCAAGCGATTGAGGGCAACCGCATCAAGTCGGCCTTTCTGGCCAACATCAGTCATGAATTGCGCACGCCCCTCAACAGCATCAATGGCTTCAGCCGCCTGCTCCTCAAGTCGCCGCTGCAACCGAGGCAGGCGGATTTTGTCGACACCATCCAGAAGTCCGCCAACAACCTGTTGGCGATCATCAATGATGTCCTCGATTTCTCCAAGATCGAAGCGGGAAAGCTGCAACTGGACCGGCAGCCCTTTTCGATTGAGGAAGCGGTATTCGATGTCCTCAACATGCTGTCTCCGCAAGCGGATGACAAGGGTCTGGAACAGATAGCCTTCATTTATGACGATGTGCCGCCGGTCATCGAGGGCGATATGCTGCGCCTCAAGCAAGTGCTGACCAATTTGGTCAGCAATGCCATCAAGTTCACCTCCCAGGGCGAGGTCGTGGTACGCGTGATGCTGGAGGATACGCGTCCGCTGCATCATGTCATCCGGATAAGCGTCAGCGATACCGGCATCGGCTTGAGCCGCACGGCCAAGGCGGACTTGTTCCAGGCCTTCCAGCAAGGCGATCCCTCGGTCAGCCGGCAGTTTGGCGGCACGGGGCTGGGGCTGGTCATCGCCAAGAACCTGGTCGGGTTGATGGAAGGACAGATCAGCTTTGACGAATCACAGGAAGTCGGCGCCACTTTCTGGTTTGATTTCAAGGCGGGCGTCGTCGAGGAGCGGCCGGTTCCCGTCATCCGGTTGACCAGCAAGCGCTTGCTGGTGCTTGAACCCCAGGAAAAATCCCGTCAGCTGATCGGCGGAACCCTGACGCGGGCCGAAGCCGTCGTGACCCTGGTCGATGGCTGGCCGCAATTGCTTGAAGCGTTGCGGCAACCGTGCGATGCCGTCATTCTCAGCAGCCAGTTGCTGGGTCAGGACCTACGGCCGCCGCTACAGCGCCTGCGGGAGAGTTTTGACGGTCTGGTACTGGTGCTGAGCCGGGGATACGACAATCAGCTGGAAAATGCCCATATCGAGGAATACCGGCTCCGCTGCCTCTCCAAACCGGTCAGGCCCCGGCAGCTGTTGGCCTTGCTGGCGCAGGGCTTCAGCGTGGCGAGATTGCAGCATCAGTCCGACGCGGCCGTGCTGGCGCCGCGCCCCCGCCCGGTTGCCTTGCGGATCATGGCGGTGGATGACCATCCTGCCAATCTCAAGCTGGTATGCACCCTGCTGGAAGATCTGGGCATTGAAGCCACGGCCGCCAGCAGCGGCAAGGAAGCGGTCGAACTGGCCCGGCGGGAGTCGTTTGACCTGATCTTCATGGATATACAGATGCCCGGCATGTCCGGGATTGACGCCACCCGCGCCATCCGCGCCAACGAATCCGGCGGCAAGCCGGTTCCCATCGTGGCGCTGACGGCCCATGCGCTGGCGGACGAGCGCGACAACATGCTGCGGGAAGGCATGAATGACTACCTGACCAAGCCCTTGCAGGAAGAGCAGTTGATCCACATCATCCAGCGCTGGACCGGGGTCATGGTCCAGGATACCGGCTGGTCCCAGTCGTCGCAGGACCCCGCCCTGCGTCCGGCCACGCTGATCGACTGGAATGAATGCCTGACGCTGGCCGCCGGCAAGGCGGACCTGGCCCGGGACATGCTTGACATGTTGTTGGGCAGCCTGGGCGTACAGCGCGATAAAATGGAAAACTCGATGCGTACCGGCAATCTGCCCGCCTTGCTGGCGGAAACGCATTATCTGCATGGCGCCACGCGCTATTGCGGCGTTCCGTCATTGCGCGAGGCGGCCTGCCAGTTGGAGATTGCCTTGAAGGATGTGCTGAAATCGCCAGGCGACGACGCTGAACGGGTCCTGCGGGAGCCTTATGACGCCTTGCTGCTGGTGATTACCGCGCTTCAGGCGTGGCAGGAACAATCCCCTCCGCCGCATTGACGGTCATTCGTCCGGGTTTTCCCGGGGTTTGCCATGCTTCATCGCGATCAGCAGGTCGTCTTCGGCGCGGATGTGCCGGGCGGCCGCCCGGATTTTCCAGAACAAGGGAAAGATCATCATCAGACCGGCCAGGATCAGCAGCCAGCCCAGTCCCGGCAAGGGTTGGGACAAGGGCTGGACCTTGCCCAGCAGGGTGGCGAAACCCAAGCCGACGACCGCCATGCCCACAACGTCCAGTATGAGCCAGATGATGGAAATATGGTTGGGCCGGCGTTCGGCGGGCATTACCAGGAAAGCGGGTTCCACCAGACGGGAATGCGGCCGATGCGCACGTCCTTCTGCATTTGCAGGCGCTCTTCCGGCACCGGATGCTCGCCATCGGCATAGAGGTCAAACGGCTTCCAGCGTTGCTGGGAGGCGGTCGCGAACGCGTATCCCGGACGGTCAAGACGGGTCAGGCGGATTTCCTTCATCGCCATGTCTTCGGGCATCTGGTTCATCGGTCCCATGCGCAGCAAGCCCAGTTTCTTGTCGGGCGGCACGCGGAACCCTTCCTCGTCGTAGCGGAAGTAATATTGTTTTCCACCCTCCACCTTCAGCTTGGTCTTGAAGATATAGCCGAGGTAAACCGGACCCACCGGTCGGCGCCCGGCAAATTCGTACTCGCCCGCCTGCAACTCCACCCAGAAATAGGCGTTGTTGCGCAGGCCGTGCAGGCGGCGGCCATTGAGGAACAGGCTGGGAGCGATGATTTCCTCTTCGTTCCAGGTGCTGCCGGGACGATAGATATAGACAATGGCGTTTCGGGCGTCGGTTGCGGGAACCGGCTGAAACAACGAGCCTTTGGTCGGAGCCAGATAGGAGCCGATGGTGAACTCACGGGGACGATAGGTGTCCAGCAAATGGTCAATCTTGCCGCGCAATTGGGTGAGTTGCGGGTTGCTGACCGGATGGAGGGCCGTTTGGGGCGTGGAGCATGCAGTCAGGCAAAGCAGGCCTGAAAGCGCCAATCCTGGTCCGAGGCAACGCATAGGAGAAATCCTCACTCTTGTTCTGGTAACCCTTACATGGGTGCAGATGTTACCGTTGATTCTGTTGGCAAGGGAATGCCTGTGCCTTTATTTTTGTGTGATATAGGGTGAATGAGACCACAAATTCGGGAATTCAACAATGAAATCCGTTCTGATTGGCGCCGCGTTTGCCATCGGGGGCGCTGATACCGGCAGCCGGGCCGGTCCCATGACATACCATCGCAGCCGGTTACGCTTCCGGAATGATGCCCGGGACGGCGGCCTCGTATGGCAATGCCGCGCCCAGCCCCTGCCTTGGCCGGAGAACGCCCAGGAGATACGCGCCTCCTGCCGCCGTCTGGCGCGTCGGGTGGCGAGGATGCGGCATCGCGCGCAACCGGTCATCATCGGGGGTGATCACAGTTGCGCCATCGGGACCTGGACCGGCCTCTCGGCCTTTGGCCGACGCCCGCTGGGCCTGCTCTGGATTGATGCTCACCTCGACAGCCATACCCCGCTCAGTTCCCCCAGCGGCCGGGTTCATGGCATGCCGCTGGCGGTATTGCTGGGTGAAGGGGTATCGGCCATGTCGCTGCTGACGCAGCCGGTTATCCTGGCCCGGCATAGCGTGGTGTTCGGGGTGCGCAGTTATGAAGCGGGAGAGCCCGAGCGGCTGGAGCGTCTAGGGGTGCGCTATTACAC
>CAZPZK010000037.1:4819-14212 GCA_964591095.1 uncultured Moraxellaceae bacterium
TATTACACCATGCGGGAAATTCGCAGTCGCGGCTTGGCGGTGTGCTTTCGCGAGGCCTGGCGACGCGTTGCCTCGGCTCCCGGCGGATTTGGCGTCAGTCTGGACCTGGATGCCCTGGATCCGCGCGATGCGCCGGCGGTGAGCGTACCGGAGCCGGGAGGCTTGCCGCTGCGGCCCTTGCTGGCAGCCATCGGGCGGCAATCCAGGCAGGGCTTGCGGGGAGTGGAAGTCGTTGAATACAACCCGTTGCTGGACCGTGACAAGCGGACCGTCAAGGCGCTGACCCGACTGCTGGATGTCCTGTTGACTTCCTAGCGCCATAAAAAAAGATGCCGGACTGGCCGGCATCTATTTTTCTCGGATATCAGACCGAATCGGGCGGATTGATATCGATGGTCACGCGGCGGTTCTGGGCGCGACCGACTTCGGTGCTGTTGTCGGCGATGGGCTTGGTCTTGCCGAAACCGACGCTGTTGATGCGGCTGGCGGGAACTCCCTGGCTGACCAGGTACTGGGTCACGGCATTGGCGCGGTCCTGCGACAGCTTCATGTTGTAGTCGTCACGACCGACATTGTCGGTATGCCCTGACACGGTAATCGTGGTCTTGTTGAATTCCTTGAGGGTCTTGGCCACGCTGTTTAGCGTGGCGAAAAAGTCCGGCTTGATGCTGCTTTGGGCGGTCGGGAAGGTGATGTTGCCGGGCATGATCAGGCTGATGGCGCCGGTGGCCTTGTCCTTTTGCACGCCGACCCCGGTGCCCTGGAGTTCATCGCGCAGTTTCTTTTCCTGATTGTCCATATAAAGGCCGACACCGCCCCCGACGGCGGCGCCGATGGCGGCGCCTTCACCGCGATGCTTCTTGCCGCCGGCCAGCGCGCCCACGGCCGCGCCGGTCAGGGCGCCCACGGCGGCCTTGCTGACCTGGCGCTCGCCGGTGTAGGGATTGGTGGTGCAACCGGCCAGCAGCAGGCTGCCGGTCAGCGCGGAAATGAGCAGGACACGCATGGGAATCTCCCTGAGGGATGGTTTGCAGATGCTGCCTTTGTAGCAGATGGACCGGGGATGCAATAATGATTTTTTGTTACAAATGGATGCGGATATCGATTTACAGCGAACGAGTGCTTAATGAGGCCGTTGCAAGGGGTGTCGCTTGCGGCGGTTTGCCCCTACAATCAACGGTTTTCCACGCCGATTCCTTTCATCATGACTATTGATACACTGATCGAAGATATCAACGTCCGCTCCACGGAAGTGCTGATTACCCCCGCCGCCCTGAAGGACGAATTACCGCTGTCGGAAACCGCCCGCAAGGTGGTGCTCACCGGCCGCCAGACCATTCGCAATATCCTGGACGGCAAGGACCATCGCCTGTTTATCGTGGTGGGGCCCTGCTCCATCCATGACCTCAAGGCGGCCAAGGAATATGCCGAACGCCTGAAGGCCCTGTCGGCCAAGGTGGAGGATACGCTCTACCTGGTGATGCGCGTCTATTTTGAAAAGCCGCGCACCACGGTGGGCTGGAAGGGATTGATCAACGATCCGGACATGAATGATTCCTTCGATATCCAGAAGGGACTGCATGTCGGCCGTCGTCTGCTGCTCGACCTGAATGAAATGGGTCTGCCCTGCGCCACCGAGGCGCTGGACCCGATGTCGCCGCAATACATGCATGACCTGATTGCCTGGTCGGCCATCGGCGCCCGCACCACCGAATCGCAGACCCACCGTGAAATGTCCAGCGGGCTGTCATCGCCGGTCGGTTTCAAGAACGGCACCGATGGCGGTCTGAAAGTGGCGATCAACGCCTTGCTGTCGGTGGCGAATCCGCACAGTTTCCTCGGCATCAACCAGGAAGGCCAGGTAGCCATCATCAATACCAACGGCAATGCCTATGGCCATGTGGTGCTGCGCGGTGGCGACGGCAAGCCCAATTATGATTCCGTTTCCGTGGCGCTGGCCGAGCGCGAGCTCGACAAGGCCAAGGTTCCCGGCAATATCATGATTGACGCCAGTCATGCCAATTCCAACAAGGACCCTGCCCTGCAGCCGCTGGTGATGGATAATGTCAGCAACCAGATTCTGGAAGGCAACAAGACGATTGTCGGCCTGATGGTGGAAAGCCACCTGAAATTCGGCCGTCAGGATATTCCCAAGGACCTGTCGCAACTGGAATACGGCAAATCCGTCACGGATGGCTGCATTGATTGGGATACCACCGAAAAGGCCATCCTGCAGATGCGTGACAAGCTGAAGGATGTACTGCCGAAGCGCCGCGCCGGTTAAGTCCGTGTCGTTTAGCGCCTGACGGGAGCCGTGGCTCCCGTTTTTATTGCGCGGAATTTCAGGAGGTGGCTGGCCACTGGCGACGGATCCAGCCTTCGACGGCTTCCGCTACCTGCTCCCAGCCCGGCTCTTCCAGTATCCAGTGCGATTGCTCGGGAAATTCCATGTAGGTGGCCACCTTGCGGTATTTTTCCGCCACCTTGCGCACCACGGCGGCCGGCGTCATCCGGTCTTCTCCCGCGCCGACGACCAGCATCGGACAAGTGACGCGCATTTCGCGCACCGAGGACGCGCGGTTGATATCAAAGGGCCAGAAACCGATCTCGGCCGCGGCCCGTCCCGACTCATGCACAAAGGTCGCGTAGGCTTGCCGCTGCGCATCGGGCGACAGGCGGTTCAGGATGCCGTAACAGGCCTCGCCGAAGGTGATGCGCATGGGTTTTGACCAGAAGCCCCAGCGGCTCTGGATACTCAACGTGCTGCGGATCACCGACAACTTGAGGGCATTGATGCCCGCCGGGGACGCCGGAGTCAGCAGCACCACGGCGCGCCCCAGTCCGCGTTCGGCCAGCAATTGCGCCAGCAGTCCGCCCATGCTGTGACCGATGATGACCGGGGGTTCCGGCAAGCTCCGGATCAGATCTTCCAGATCGTCAGCGTAATCTTCCAGTCCGGTATCTCCGAGGCCGGGCGGCGGTGGATCCTGCGGAGAGACGCCGTGATGGCGCAAGTCGGGAATCACGCAGTGATAGCCGCGCGCTTCCATGAACTGCCGGTAATGGTCCCAACTGGCGTGGGTTCCCCACATGCCGTGGATCATGACGAGGGTACGGGTCATGCCTGTCTCCTTTGCGGTGGCGTTGCGGACAGGGTTGTCCGCGCGATTGTCGTTTCAGCCGGCGCGCTTGAAGTTGCGCGTGAACAGGTCAGCCAGGTGCCCGACCAGCGCTTGCGGAATATCATGGCCCATGCCGTCCACCAGTTCTAGTCGGGCGCCGGAAATGCTGCGGGCAATCGCCTTGCCCCCGGCCGGCCGCACCAGCTTGTCTTCCTTGCCATGCACCACCAGGGTCGGCGCCTTGATCTGGCGCGACAGCGGCCTCAGGCTGCCGGTGCCCATGACCGCCAGGAAATGGCGCTTGACGCCCGCCGGATGGAAGCTGCGGTCCATCAGACGACCGGCAAAGGCGCGGATTTCGTCGGGGCTGGAGGGATAGGCCGGACTGCCGATACGGGTGAAGACCTTGACGCTGTGGTCCAGCAGCACTTCGCGAGGGGCCTTGGCGCCCGGCCCCTTGATCAGGGGCATCAACGCGCCGGGATGCGGTGGCGGCAGCAAGGCCTGATTGTTGCTGGAGAACAGGATATTGAGGCTGAGGACGCGGTCGGGGTACTTGGCGGCAATGATCTGGGAAATCATGCCGCCCATGGAGGCACCCACCACATGCGCGCGATCGATCTTCAGGCTGTCCAGCAAGCCGATGGCGTCCGCCGCCATGTCATAGAGGGTATAGGGCGAAGGGTTGCGCAGTCCCAGCTGGAAGCGCGCCATCGCCACCAGGAAATTCTGTTTCTGGCTGCGGATGCGGATCTTGCTGGACAGCCCGATATCCCGGTTGTCGAAGCGGATGACCCGATACCCCTGGTTGACCAGGGCTTCGCAAAAGCTGTCGGGCCAGAGCAGCATCTGGGCGCCCAGACCCATGATCAGCAATACGGCGGGGTGTTGCTCTTGGCCCCAGGATTCGTAGACCAGTTCGATCTCACCAATGTGGGCCGTGCCTTGGGTACGGTTCATGTTTCTTGGGTTCCTGCAGTGGACAATACGGAAAACTGGCTGACAAAATACCGCGTCCGGCACGCGCGTGCCACCTTGCAAGACGGATTTTTTGGATACTGTCCGGTGTATGATCTTGTGACCGGGCGGGCCTTGCACCATAATCCTTGTTATCCCATCCTCGGTTTTCTGTCGGCAAAAATGAGCGAGTATCTGCTACTGCTGGTCGGCGCCATCCTCGTCAACAATTTCGTGCTGGTGCAGTTCTTGGGCTTGTGTCCCTTCATGGGCACATCGCGCAAGCTGGAGACTGCGGCCGGCCTGGCGCTGGCGACCACCTTCGTGCTGACGGTGTCCTCGGTTCTGGCTTACGCCGCCGGGGTGCTGCTGCTCAAGCCGCTGCATCTCGAATATCTCAATACTCTGACGTTCATTCTCGTCATTGCCGTGACTGTGCAGTTCACCGAGATGGTGCTGCACAAGACCAGTCCGGCGTTGTACCGGGTCCTGGGCATCTATTTGCCGCTGATCACCACCAACTGCATCGTATTGGGCGTGGCGCTGCTGAATATCCGGCAGGAGAACCCAAGCTTCATCAAGGCCTTGCTGACGGGGCTCGGCTCCGGGCTGGGTTTCGCCCTGGTGCTGGTGCTGTTTGCCGCCATGCGCGAGCGCATTGCGGTGTCGGATGTGCCCCGCCCCTTTCGCGGCAGCGCCATCGCGCTGGTGACGGCGGGCTTGATGTCCTTGTCCTTCATGGGATTTTCCGGCCTGATCCGCTTTTAGCCCGTGACCGGCCGACATTGTCGCGCCCGAACCCGTGGATGGAGATGATGAGCACACTTTTCATTGCCTTGGGTGTTGCGTTGCTGGCGCTGCTGGGGCTGGCCTTTGCCGCCGGCGGCCTGCTGGGTTTTGCCGCCGAACGATTCCGCGTGGATGCCGATCCCATCGTGGACCGCATTGACGCGTTGTTGCCGCAGACGCAATGCGGCCAGTGCGGGCATCCCGGCTGCCATCCTTATGCCGAGGCCATTGCCGCCGGTGAGGCAATCAACCATTGCGTGCCGGGCGGCCAGGATACCATCGACCGTCTGGCCGCACTGCTTGGCGTTGAGTCGCTGCCGCTTGATGCCGAGTATGGCGTGGAAGCCGAGGTGCGCAAGGTTGCCTTCATCCGCGAGGAAGACTGTATCGGTTGCACCAAGTGCATCCAGGCCTGCCCGGTGGATGCGATCATCGGCGCCGCCAAGCACACCCATACCGTCATTGTCAGTGAATGCACCGGTTGCGACCTGTGCGTGGAGCCGTGTCCTGTCGATTGTATCGATATGGTGCCCTTGCCGGTCACGCGTTCGACCTGGCATTGGGATGCCCCGCCCGGCATTGGCGAGCAACCGATCCGGCCGGGTTTCATCCCGGTCCGCCAACTGGGATAACATGATGAAATATGCCGCATGGCGCATGCCGGGAGGCATCCATCCCCCCGAGCACAAGCGGGAGTCCACGACAGCGGCCATTCGTGATGCCGGGTTGCCGCCCCGCCTCATCATTCCGCTAATCCAGCATATAGGCGAGGAGGCCCGTCCGGTGGTGCGGGTCGGCGATCATGTGCTGAAGGGACAGAAGATCGGCGAGGTGCGCGCCTTCGTAGCCGCGCCGGTGCATGCGTCCACGTCCGGTCATGTCCGCGAGATTGCGCCCTATCCGGCCGACCATCCTTCCGGCATGCCGGTGATGTGCGTGGTGATCGAACCGGACGGCCGGGATGAATGGACCGCCCTGGCGGGCCTGTCGGATGCCGGGAGCGCCGCTCCTCAGACGCTGTTGGCGTTGATCCGCGAAGCCGGAATTGCCGGTATGGGCGGCGCCGGATTTCCCACCGGCGCCAAACTGAGCGTTCGGCCGGAAACCCGGGTGGGCACGGTGGTCATCAACGCCATGGAGTGTGAACCCTATATTACGGCGGATGACCTGCTGCTGCGGGAACGGGCCGCGGAAGTGGTTTCCGGTGGCGAAATCGTTCGTCGCCTGCTCGGGGCCGAGCGCGTCATTGTCGGCATCGAGGACAACAAGCCGGAAGCCGCCGCGGCGCTGGAGCGCGCCATCGCAGGCCACGCCGGATTTGAAGTGTTGGCGACTCCGGTGCGCTATCCATCCGGCGCCGCGCGGCAGACGGTGTATATCCTGACCGGACGAGAAGCGCCGGCCGATGGCCGCACCACCGATGTCGGGGTGTTTTGCCTGAACGTGGGCACGGCGGCGGCGATTCACCGCGCCATTCTTCTCGGCGAACCTTCCATTTCACGCATCACCACCGTGACCGGCCAAGGGGTTTCCCGGCCGGGAAATTATGAAGTCCGGTTCGGCACGCCGGCGGGCTACCTGCTTGAGCAGGCCGGCATGGATGCCGCGCGCGTCAACCGTCTGGTGGTGGGCGGACCGATGATGGGCTATACCCTGCCCTCCCTCGATGTGCCTGTGGTCAAGACCACCAACTGCCTGATCGCCGCCACCCGCCAGGAGTTTCCCGAGCCGCTGCCGGAAATGCCCTGCATCCGATGCAGCGCGTGCGCCGATGCCTGCCCGGTGCTGTTGTTGCCGCAGCAGTTGCTGTGGTTCTCGCGTTCCGGCGAGCTGGACAAGGCCGAGGCGCATCACCTCGAAGATTGTATCGAATGCGGCGCCTGCGCCTATGTCTGTCCCAGCCATATCCCGCTGGTCCAGTATTACCGTCATGCCAAGGGGGAACTGGCGGACCAGCGTCGTGAAAGCGAAAAATCCGAACGCGCCAAGTTGCGCTTTGAACGACGCAAGCAACGGCTGGCGGATGAAGAGGCGGAAAAGGAGGCGCGTCGCCGCGCCAAGGCCGAGGCCGCCGCTGTCCGCGCCGCCGCGCCGGAAGCCGGCGATGCTCCCGCGCCAGACAGCAAGGCGTTGGCAATTGCCGCCGCCATGGCGCGCAGCAACCTCAGGAAATGCGAAAAGCGGCTCGCCGCCGCGCAGGAGTCCGGGGATGAGTTGGCTACCCTGCAACAGGAATTGAAATCCCTTCAGGCCGAGGCGCAACGCGCCGAAGCCGCCCTGCAGGCGGCCGCGCCTGTTGCTGCCGCGAGACCCTGACATGGCCTTGATCAATGTGACGTCCCCCCATGCCACCGGTGCGCCGTCAACCGGTCAAGTCATGCGCCAGGTGCTTTTGGCCTGCCTGCCCGGTTTGTTGGCGCTGCTGATACTGAACGGTCCCGGCGTGCTGCTGAATGTGCTGGGGTGCGTGACGGCGGCGGTGTGCCTGGAGGCGGCATGTGTCAGGGCGCGGGCGCGACCGGTGGCGTTCTACCTGCGCGACGGGTCGGCTGTGGTCACGGGCATGCTGCTCGGGTTGGCCATACCCCCGTCGTCGCCGTGGTGGATCGGCCTGGCGGGAATGCTGTTCGCCATTCCGGTCGCCAAGCATCTTTATGGGGGGCTCGGCAGCAATCCGTTCAACCCGGCGATGGTGGCCTATGCCCTGCTGCTGGTGTCCTTTCCGGCGGAGATGACGCGCTGGAATATTGAGGCGTCGTCCTGGCAAATTGCCTGGCAAGCCTTTCTGGGGAATAACGCGGTACTTGACCACCTGACCGGGGCAACGCCGCTGGACCAATTTCGCCAGGCCGCCAAGACCCCCGGCAACCTGTCGGGAGTTGATGTGTCATGGCCAGACGCGGCCTGGGTCAATGCCGCATTCCTGCTGGGAGGGCTGTACCTGCTCGCCCGCCGCCTGATCAGTTGGCATATTCCCGTGGCGATGCTGGTGATGCTGGCCGTGTGCGCGACCGGATTTCATCTGTTCAATCCGGCGCGCTTCGGTTCCGCGGTATTCAATCTGCTGAGCGGCGCCACCATGCTGGGCGCGTTTTTTATCGCTACCGACCCGGTGACGGCAGCGACCTCGCGGCGCGGGCAATTGATCTATGGCGCCGGGATCGGCCTGCTGGTCTTCATCATCCGCACCTGGGGCGGTTATCCGGACGCGGTTGCCTTTGCCGTGCTGTTGATGAATCTGGCGGCGCCCACGATTGATCATCTGGTGCGGCCGCGCACCTTTGGTCACGATGTAAAACCGGTAAAATGGACCGGAGGCCAGTCATGATTGCCCGTGCGATGTGGCGCAATGCCTTGTTGCTCTCCGCCTTTGCGGCGGTGACCACTGGCATGGTGGTGGCGTTCAACCAACTGACTGCATCCCGCATCGAGGCCAGCCGGCAGCAGGAGCTGGTCAAAACCCTCAATGCCCTGACACCCCCCGGCAGCTATGACAATGACCTGCTGCGGGATGCCCTCCCCCTGCCCGATGCCGCGCGCTTGGGCCACACCGTCCCGGAAACCGCCTGGCGCGCCTTTCGCGGTGGTAGGGTTGTCGCCGTGCTGTATCCGGTTATCGCCAGGGACGGTTATAGCGGCAGGATACGGTTGCTGGTCGCGGTTGGCGCAGATGGACGCCTGGCCGGGGTCCGCGTGCTGGCGCACCGGGAAACGCCGGGTCTGGGGGATGCCATTGAGGTTGAAAAGTCCGACTGGATCCATGCTTTTGATGGTAAGTCGCTAAGCGATCCTCGCGAGAGCGGCTGGAAAGTCCGCAAGGATGGTGGGCAATTCGACCAGTTCAGCGGCGCCACCATCACGCCCCGCGCCGTGGTCAGCGCCGTACATGAAGCGCTGCGCTATTTTCAGGATCATCGCCAAAGCCTGTTGGCGCCCGCCCAGGCCATACCGGAGACGCCATGAGCGAAAACCTGTACCGCAAGATTGCCTTGGATGGTTTGTGGCGCAACAACACCGCGACCGTGCAATTGCTGGGGCTTTGCCCGTTGCTGGCCTGTTCCGGGTCGGTGGTCAATGGACTGGGACTGGGGCTGGCGACCACGGTGGCACTGACCACCTCCAATGCCGCCGTCTCCCTGGTGCGTCATCAGGTGCCCGACACCATCCGCATCCCGGTGTTCGTGATGATCATCGCCGCCTTTGTTTCCTGCATCGAATTGGTGATGCATGCCTATACCTTCCAGTTGTATCAGGCCCTGGGCATCTTTATCCCGCTGATAGTGACCAATTGCGCCTTGCTGGGGCGGGCGGAGGCCTTTGCCTCCAAGAATCCGGTGCTGGCATCGGCTTTTGACGGATTGATGATCGGGACCGGCTTTACCCTGGTGCTGGTATTGCTGGGCGGCATGAGGGAACTGATCGGCAACGGCACGCTGATGGCCAACATGCATCTGCTGTTTGGCGACAGCGCCCGGAGCTGGACAATCACACTGCCGGGGTACCACAAGATGTTGTTCTTTATCCT
>CAZPZK010000038.1:0-237 GCA_964591095.1 uncultured Moraxellaceae bacterium
CCGCAGGTCAATATCACCCTCGACAGCCGAGGCGGCAAGATGATGGCCGATGCCACCCGGGACAATGTAGGCAAGTTGATGGCGGTGCTCTTTGTCGAGCACAAGCAGCGCATCCGGATGGTTACGGGAGAGGATGGCAAGATCTCGGAGGTGCGTGAGCCCTATGTCGAAAAGACCGTGATCAACCGCGCGACCATCCAGTCCATGCTGGGCTCGCAGTTCCGTATCACCGGCCTC
>CAZPZK010000038.1:247-14162 GCA_964591095.1 uncultured Moraxellaceae bacterium
CTCCGGCCGAAGCACAGGAATTGGCCCTGCTGTTGCGAGCCGGCGCCCTGGCGGCTCCGATGTACTTTGTGGAGGAGCGCACCATCGGCCCCAGCCTGGGTCAGGAAAATATTGATAAGGGCCTGATGTCGACACTGGTGGGATTTAGCTTGGTCGCCGTGTTCATGGTGGTTTTTTACCGCGTTTTCGGATTGGTGGCGAATGTCGGGTTGCTGATGAACGTGGCCATGTTGGTGGCGGTCATGTCAGCCATCGGAGCGGCCCTGACCCTGCCGGGCATTGCGGGTATCGTGTTGACCGTCGGCATGGCGGTGGACGCCAACGTACTGATCTACGAGAGAATCCGAGAAGAGTTGCGGGCCGGTTCCTCCCCGCACCATGCCATCATTGCCGGTTATGACCGCGCATTCATCACCATTATCGATGCGCACGTGACCACGTTGATTGTGGCCTTGATCCTGTTTGCGGTGGGTACCGGTCCCATCAAGGGCTTTGCCGTCACCTTGTCCATCGGGATTATCTGCTCGCTGTTCTCGGCCTTGACCGTGACCCGCGCGGTCGTGCAAATCATCTATGGTGGCCGCCGTGTCACCCGCCTGAGTATTTGAGGAGAGCGGCCATGATGTTCGAGAACCAGACCATTCGTTTCATGCGTTTCCGCAAGCCCATGGCGATAATGTCGTTGCTGGTGGTGTTGGCGGGTGTAGTCTCCCTGTTTGTCAAAGGGTTGAATCTGGGGCAGGACTTTACCGGCGGAACATCGGTGGAGCTGACCTTTGCCCAGCCAGTGGAGCAAATGGCGGTCCAGAACAACCTGGAAGCGGCCGGCTTTCATGATGCGGTTGTCCAGCATTTGGGACGCACCACCGATATCCTGATCCGCCTGCCGCCGCAGGCCACCGCGGGCAGCAATGTCGGCATGCAGGTAGTGCAGGCGGTGCAGAAGGATGGAAATACGGCTACCCTGCGTCAAGTGGACTCCGTCGGCTCACAGGTGGGCGAGGAGTTGTACCTGAATTCGGTGATGGCGGTCGCGTTGTCCCTGGGCCTGATGATGATGTATGTCGCGGTCCGTTACCGCTTCAAGTTTTCTGTCGGGGCCGTGATCTCCTTGCTGCATGATACGCTGTTCACCATCGGTGTGTTTTCGATCATGGGTTGGCCCTTCGATCTCTCGGTGCTCGCCGCGGTGCTGGCATTGATCGGTTATTCCCTGAATGACACGATCGTGGTTTTTGATCGGGTCCGCGAGAATTTCCGCAAATTGCGCACGGCCGATCCTGTGGAAATCATTGATGTGTCGTTGACCGAAACCTTGCGCCGCACCATCATGACCGTGGCCACGGTGGTTTTGGTCGTGGTGGCCCTGCTGTTGTTGGGAGGGCCGGCGCTGAAATGGTTTTCGGTGGCCATGCTGGTCGGGTTGTTTGCAGGCACCTATTCATCCGTTTACATTGCCACCAGTTATGCGCTGGCGATGGGGCTTAACAAGGAAGACTTCCTGATAGTGCCTAAAAGTGAAGTGGTTGAAGAGGGTGATATCCCCTGAGACAGGGGGTGAGCCAGGCATGAGGTTGTCAGGGCGCGGAATCGCGCCCTGACTATTTGGGGCGTGACAGGAGGGCTTGCTATGCAAGGGGCAGGTGGAACCAAGGGCGGGGTTGGTGAGTTTTTGTTGGGATTAGTCATGATGTGCGGTGGCTTTTACATGCTGCTCAATTCCATAGTCGTCTCATCTGGTTTTGGCATGGGTTACCGACTCTACGGATTTTCGATGTGGGGAGGCGTGTATTCGGTAACAACGGGCATGATCATGATTCCCTTCATGTTTGGTGTCGGGATGATTTTTTACAATGCCAGGAATTTTATTGGCTGGCTGCTGGCGGTCGGCTCGTTGTCAGCCATGATTCTGGGGGTGATCTCTTCCCTGCAGTTCGGGTTTCGCGGGATGTCGGCCTTTGATCTGATTGTGATCCTGGTGCTGGCTATCGGAGGGCTGGGGCTGTTTCTCCGTTCCCTGCGCTCTGGCGGATAAGGGGTGACTGGTTCGTGACGCCGGTATTGGCGGTCATCCAAGCCAAAGCCGGTGGTGGCTAGCCGGGGCGGCTGGAATTCCCGCCTGTTGCCGGCCTCATGGAAATCATCGCCACACCGACGAGCACCAACCCTCCTCCCAGCGCCTGGATCCCCGTCAGTCGCTCGCCGAGAAAGAGCACGCTCATGCCGAGCGTGAAAACCGGCCCGATCGCCCCGATCAGGGCCGCTGAAGACGCACCGACATGACGAATGCCCTGAGTCAGCAGGCTGGCCGGCAGGAAGGTGCAAAAAAAGCCAAGCGCGGCAGCCAGCAGCCAGAGTGGCGCGGGTAATTGCCGCAAGTCATGCCAATCATTGTGGATGCTGAAGTGCACTAGCGAGCACATCGTGGCCACGGTCAAGGCCAGTGCGGTAAACCGGGCGGCGCCCACCGTTTTCATCAATTCCCCGCTGGCAACCAGATAACCGGCATAGGCCAGCGCGCCACCAAAGACCAGAAAGCTTCCAAGCCAGAGATGATGGGCATGCAGGGTGGTGTCACCCGCAAAGACCAGCAACATGCCCGCGTAACTGACGGCAATGGCCGCCCAGACCCGACGGGTAATGCGGATGCCCAGGAAAATGGCGGAAATAAAGACGGTCAGTGTCGGATACATGAACAGCAGCAGTCGCTCCAGGCTGGCGCTGATGTATTGCAATCCCCAGAAGTCGAGAATGCTGGCGCCGTAATAGCCGGCACTGCCGGATAGGGCTACCCCCAGCCACTCGCGCCGACTCAGGCGAGATCCGGGCTCATGGGCGACCCACAACATGCCCAGAAAAAAGGGCAGCGAAAAAAGCATGCGCAAGGCCAGCAGGGTTTCGGCATTGACGGGAAACTGGTATGCCAGTTTGATCAGCACGGACTTGGCGGAAAACAGCACTGCCGAGAACAGGACGCAGACAACGCCGAGGGTGTGATTGTGGCTCATGCAGGAAGGGATTTATCGGTGGAATCGGGATTACGCCAGTCTTTTCGGCCAATTACAACCATCCGATGACCGGTGATACTCCGAAAAATATAGGAAATAGGGGTATTCACGCTGAAAATGTCGGGGAAGGTGGAGTACAATCGCCCGCCTTTGTCTTTTTGTTGGGGTTGCGCGGCCACAAGCTGCTCAACTTTTGAAGTTAAACTCAATACTGAGGGTTGACCATGCAAATCGGGATTCCAGCGGAAATCGTCGCTGGCGAAACGCGGGTAGCCGCCACTCCGGAAACGGTGAAGAAATTCATCGCAGCTGGAAATACCGTGGTGGTGCAGGCGGGAGCCGGTGTCAGGGCCAGTGTGCCGGATGCTGATTATGTGGCTGCGGGCGCTACCATCGCCGTGGATGCCGCCGCTACCCTGGCGGGTAGTGACATTGTGCTGAAGGTGCGCGCGCCCCAGCCGGAAGAAGTCTCCCTGATCAAGGAAGGCGCCACCGTGGTGGGTATGTTCGATCCCTATCGCAACCCCAACCTGGAAATCTATGCCGGGCGCAAGCTGAACAGCTTCGCCATGGAATTGCTGCCGCGCACCCTGTCGCGCGCGCAGAACATGGACGTCCTGTCTTCCCAGGCCAATCTGGCCGGTTACAAGTCCGTACTGCTGGCCGCCTGCGAATACCAGCGCATGTTCCCGATGCTGATGACGGCCGCCGGCACCGTCAAGCCCGCGCGCGTGGTGATCATGGGCGTGGGCGTCGCCGGTCTGCAGGCCATCGCCACCGCGAAGCGCCTGGGTGCGGTGGTGGAAGCCACCGACTTGCGCCCGACCGCCAAGGAGCAGGTCGAGTCGCTGGGCGGCAAGTGGCTGGATGTGCCGATGTCCGACGAAGAGAAGGCCAAGGCCCTCGGCACCGGCGGCTATGCGTGGATTCCCTCCGAGCAGTACGTCAAGGATCAGGCTGTGATTGTTGACAAGGCGGTGTCCAATGCCGATATCGTCATCACCACCGCGCTGATACCCGGCCGCAACGCCCCGCGCCTGATCAAGGCCGAAACGGTCGCCAAGATGCGCGCCGGTTCGGTGATCCTGGACATGGCGGTGGAAAGCGGCGGCAATGTCGAAGGCTCGGTCTGCGGCGAAACCGTGAACACCGCCAACGGCGTCAAGATCCTCGGCATCCCGAACATTCCCGGCACCGTGGCGGCGGAGGCTTCGGCCCTCTATGCCCGCAACCTGCTGAACTTCGTCGTGACCCTCTTCGACAAGAGCGGGGCGTTCGCCATCAACCGTGACGACGAAATCCAGAAAGCGCTGCTGGTGACATTCGGCGGCGACGTGCTGCTGCAGAAGAAGTAAGGAGCTGAGCCATGAGTCTTGAAGTTGCGCAGGCGGCCGTCCAGGCCGTCGAACACGCCTCGGGCGTACCCTTTGTCAGTGTGTTTACGGTCTTCGTGCTGGCGATTTTTGTCGGTTACTACGTGGTCTGGGGCGTGACCCCGGCGCTGCACACGCCGCTGATGGCGGTCACCAACGCCCTTTCCGGGATCATTGTCGTCGGCGCCATGCTGCAAGCCGTTTCTTCCGGAACGGATCCCGCCGCGCTGCAAGCCATCACCCCGACCAGCCTTCTGGGCGCTTTCGCTGTCTTCCTGGCCAGTATCAACATCTTCGGCGGCTTCGCAGTCACTGAGCGCATGCTTGATATGTTCAAGAAGAAAAAGAAGTAAGGAGCCACGACCATGCAAGATTTCGCACAATATGCTGACTGGTTCTACCTGATTGGCGCGGTTCTCTTCATCCTGACGCTGCGCGGCCTCTCCGGCCCGAAGACGGCGATCATGGGCAACCGCTACGGCATGATCGGCATGACGCTGGCCGTCGTGACCACCTTCTTTGTGGCGCCGAACCCGGTCTACGGCCTGATCATCGGCGCGATGGTCGCCGGCGCTGCTATCGGCCTGTATCGCGCCCGTACCGTGCCGATGACACAGATGCCCGAAACCGTGGCGATGATGCACTCGCTGGTGGGTCTGTCCGCCGTCTGTATCGCCATCGCCGCCGTACTGCACGAAGGCGTGCACCATGATGGCAGCCATCGCTTCGAGTTGTTCTTCTGTTGCTTTGTTGGTGCAATTACCTTTACCGCGTCCGTGTTCGCCTATGGCAAGCTGGCCGCCAAGAAGTGGGCCAAGTCCGTCAAGGGTGCCTGGGTCAAGCCGGTGCAAGCCACATTGGCCCTGGCCATGCTGGCCTGCGGCGTGGTCTACTTCACCAGTGAAAGCCTGAATGCCTTCTATGCCATGACCGCGCTGGCCCTGGCGCTGGGCTTCATCTGGATTGCCCCGATCGGCGGCGGCGACATGCCGGTGGTGGTGTCGCTGCTCAATTCCTTCTCGGGCTGGGCGGCGGCCGGTATCGGTTTCACGCTGAACAACTCCATGCTGATCATCGCCGGTTCGCTGGTGGGTTCCTCTGGCGCCATTCTGTCCTACGTGATGTGCAAGGCCATGAACCGTTCGTTGATGAACGTGCTGTTTGGCGGCTTCGGCGCAGCGGCGGCCGGAGCAGTGGTCGAAGGTGAACAGAAGCAGAAGAACTACAAGTCGGGTTCGCCGGATGATGCGGGCTTCCTGATGTCCAACGCCGACAGCGTTATCATTGTCCCCGGTTACGGCATGGCGCAGGCCCGCGCCCAGAACGCTGTCAAGGAGTTGGCGATCAGCCTGAAGGAGAAGGGCGTCAATGTCCGCTACGCCATTCACCCGGTGGCGGGCCGCATGCCCGGTCACATGAATGTGCTGCTGGCCGAAGCCGATGTGCCTTATGAGGACGTCAAGGAAATGGATGAAATCAACAGCGACTTCGCGTCTACCGACGTGGTGCTGGTGATTGGCGCCAACGACGTGGTCAATCCGGCGGCCAAGGACGATCCCAGTTCGCCCATTTATGGCATGCCGATTCTGGAAGCCCATCGCGCCCGCACCGTCATGGTGATCAAGCGCTCGATGGCGACGGGCTACGCCGGTCTCGACAACGACCTGTTCTACCTCGACAAGACCATGATGATCTTCGGCGACGGCAAGAAGGTGGTGGAAGACATGGTGAAGAGTATCAACGGCTCCGGCCACTGATCCTTCCCGGTAAAAGAAGCCCCGCCTTAAGGCGGGGTTTTTTTGGCCAATGAAAAGTCAATCGCCGTTTTCCCGCTGGATATAGTGCCCAAAGGCAAGACGCTTCGGCTACAATCGGAAGTTTGAACCGGTACAAGCCTCCAGGTTGACCCATGTTGTTAATGATTGATAATTACGATTCCTTTACCTACAACCTTGTCCAGTATTTTGGCGAGTTGGGTGAGGATGTCCGTGTCTATCGCAATGATGAGATCACCCTGGAACAGATCGAGGCATTGGCGCCGGATCATCTGGTGATTTCACCGGGGCCGTGTTCTCCTAATGAGGCCGGAATTTCCATGGCGGTGATTCGTTATTTTGCCGGCAGGATTCCCTTACTGGGGGTATGCCTGGGTCATCAAAGCATTGGTCAGGTGTTTGGCGGACGCGTGGTGCGCGCGCGGCAGGTCATGCACGGCAAGACATCGCCGATTCATCATGCCGGGCAGGGAGTGTTCCGCAATCTGGCCAATCCGCTCACGGCTACCCGTTACCACTCGCTGATCATTGAGCGCGAGTCATTGCCGGATTGCCTGGAGGTCACCGCCTGGACCCAGCATGAAGACGGTTCGCCGGATGAAATCATGGGCGTTCGCCATAAATCGCTGGCGGTGGAGGGCGTGCAGTTCCATCCGGAATCAATCCTGACCCAGCAGGGGCATGAGTTGTTGAAAAACTTCCTGGAGAACGACTGACATGGATATCAAGAATGCAATCGGTCGTTTGGCGCTTCAGCAGTCCTTGACCCGCGAGGACATGGAGCGGGTCATGCGTTCGGTAATGACCGGGGAGTGTACGCCCGCCCAGATCGCCGGTCTGCTGGTTGCGCTGCGCATGAAGGGAGAGTCCCTCGATGAGATTGAAGGCGCCGTGCGAGTCATGCGCGCCTTGTGCACCCCCGTGAATCTGTCTACCCTGGACCGAACCGTGGATATTGTCGGCACGGGAGGTGATGGCGCCAATCTGTTCAATGTTTCCACTGCTGCTTCCCTGGTGGCGGCGGCTGCCGGCATCCGGGTGGCCAAGCATGGCAACCGCGGCGTGTCTTCGTCCAGCGGCAGCGCCGATGTACTTGAGGTCGCCGGTATTAACCTGCAGTTGAACGCGGAACAGACAGCGAGGTGTATTGAAGAGGTTGGCGTGGGCTTCATGTTCGCCATCAATCATCATGCGGCGATGAAGCACGCCATCGGCCCCCGGAAGGAGCTTGGACTGCGCACGGTTTTCAATGTGCTGGGCCCCATGACCAATCCGGCGGGGGTGAAACGGCAAGTGCTGGGCGTGTATGCTCGCGAATGGTGCCGTCCCCTGGCGGAGGTTTTGGGTCGCCTGGGGTCCGAGCATGTCATGGTGGTTCATGCCGAGGATGGCCTGGATGAGTTGAGTCTCGCCGCAAAGACCCGGGTTGTGGAATTAAAGGATGGCGAAATCCGCGAATATGACCTACAACCTGAAGATGCCGGACTGAAGACCCAGTCACTGGATGGACTAGGCGTGACGAGTTCCTCGGCGTCCCTGGCCTTGATCGAAGGGGCGCTCGGCAAACGCTCAACGCCCGAAGCCCGCAAGGCGGCCGACATGATCGCGTTGAATGCCGGCGCTGCCTTGTATGTGTCCGGTGCCGCCCTGCAGTTGCGGCATGGTGTCGCCATGGCGGAAGATGCCATTTACAGCGGATTGGCGCTCGAAAAACTGGCGACGCTCCGTGAATTTACCCGCACCTTCGCGGTGGCTGAATAAATATAGTGATAAGCAAGACATGACTTCACACATTCTCGGAACCATTCTCCAGCGCAAGGCCGAAGAGGTCGAAATGCGCCAACGCCAGTTTTCACTGGCGACCCAGGAAACCCGGGCGAGGGTGGCGGGACCGGTGCGCGGGTTCTATCAGGCATTGCGCAACAAGGTGGATGCCGGCAAACCCGCCGTGATCGCCGAAGTCAAAAAGGCTTCGCCCTCCAAGGGCGTGATCCGCGAAAATTTCATTCCTTCACAGATTGCCCGCAGCTATGAGCGGGCCGGCGCCGCCTGCCTGTCCGTGCTCACCGATATCGATTTTTTCCAGGGAGCTGACAGCCATCTTCAGGCCGCCCGCTACTCCTGCAGTTTGCCGGTGCTGCGCAAGGACTTTGTCATTGATCCCTATCAGATTGTCGAGGCGCGGGCATTGGGCGCGGACTGCGTGCTGTTGATCGTGTCCGCCTTGTCCGACGGCCAGTTGTCGGAATTCCATGCCTTGGCCCGGGATTACAATCTGGATGTGCTGGTGGAGGTTCACAGCTACAGTGAACTGGAGCGCGCCCTGCGGTTGCCAGTCAATATGATCGGGATCAATAACCGCAACCTGAAGACGTTTCAGGTCAGCCTGAACACGACTTTGGCCCTGATGCGGGCCGTGCCCAAGGACCGGTTGATTGTGACGGAAAGCGGTATTCACAGTCCGGCGGATGTGATGCTGATGCGGGCCAACAACATCAATGCCTTTCTGGTGGGTGAGGCGTTCATGAAGGAAGAGGATCCGGGGGAGGCGCTGAAGGCGCTGTTTTTCCCGGAAACCAAGGCTCGCGCGTACTAGCGCGAGCCGTAAATCACCATCGTCTTGCCCTTGACGTTAATCAGTCCCTGATCTTCCAGCGATTTCAGCACACGACCGACCATCTCGCGCGAGCAACCGACGATCCGTCCGATTTCCTGGCGGGTGACGCGTATCTGCATGCCATCGGGGTGCGTCAAGGCATCGGGCTGCTTGGACAGGTCAAGCAGGCAGCGCGCCACCCGGCCAGTGACATCCAGGAATGCCAGGTCACTGACCTTGCGCGTCGTGACGCGGAGACGGCCCGCCAACTGGGCGGACAAGGCGAAGATCAGGCCGGCATCCTGACGTGCCAGTTCCTTGAACTTGCGGTAACTGATTTCCGCGACCTCACAGGCGCTCTTGGCGCGAATCCAGGCCGAGCGGATGGGTTTGTCCTCAAACAAGCCCATCTCGCCGAAAAAGTCGCCGGCATTCAGGTAGGCAACCACCATTTCACGGCCTTCATCATCTTCAATGACGACAGAGACGGAACCCTTGACGATGAAGAACAGGGAGTCCGAGGCATCGCCGGCATGAATGATCGCCGCGCGGGCGGGATACTGGCGCAGATGGCACTGCTACAGGAAGTTCTGTTGGTTGGGAATATGGGCAAGCGCAGGAATTACAGGCATCTTGGTGGCGTCCTGATTAGTTCTTCGAATAATTTCCCTATAATAGACAAGTCATGGAAATTCAGTAGGGATTGTTTGGCAAAACCGCCAAATAATCCGTCTATCAGGCATCCATGCTCTTCAGGTGATAATAGGCGGGAGTGAAAATGCAAGCAACCATTCAATGGGTGAAAGACGTCTGTTTTATGGGGGAGTCCGGCAGCGGCCATGCGCTGGTGATGGATGGCTCGCCGGAGTACGGAGGGCGCAATCTTGGGCCCCGGCCAATGGAGTTGCTTTTGATGGGGCTGGGGGGGTGTGCTTCCTTTGATGTCGTCACCATCCTCAAGAAGGCCCGTCAGCAAGTTACGGATGTCCGCACCGAATTGCAGGCGGAAAGGGCTGACAGTATTCCGGCGGTTTTTACCCGAATCCATTTGCGCTTTGTGGTGACCGGTCGTGACCTGAAGGAGAGTCAGGTGAAAAAGGCGGTTGAGTTGTCGGCGGAAAAGTACTGTTCGGCATCCGCCATGCTGGCCGCCGGCGGGGTCAGCATCACGCATGAATATGTGATTGTCCAGGACTCCTGATCTCCCGTGGAAAAGCTACCCTGCTATACGCCGGTTGCAGTGATAACAGTTTCGGCGGTGGTAGCCTGGAGCGAGTTCAGGCGTGGTAGCTGGCTTGTGTCATGATACGGGATACCAGCCCCATGATCCGGCGAATCGGTGGTGGCAGGTCAATGCCGCCCGCCGCCAGCGCCTGGTTGCGATGATGGTCTTCATCCGCATGCATCTGGTTCAGGATGGCGTGGGTGCGCTCATCGGTTGCCGGCACCCGCTGCATGTGGCTCTCCAGATGGGCACAGACCTGCTTTTCGGTTTCGGCGACAAAGCCCAGGCTCCATTGGTCCCCCGCGATGCCAGCGGCGGCGCCTATCCCGAACGACAGTCCGTACCATAGCGGGTTGAAGATACTGATGTGGCTGCCCAGTTCCTTGAGCCGGTCTTCACACCAGGCAAGATGGTCCTGTTCCTCCAGCGCGGCCCGTTCCATTTCACGGCGTACCGTGGGCAGGCGTGCTGTCAGCGCCTGCCCGTGATAGAGCGCCTGGGCGCAGACTTCGCCGCTATGGTTGACGCGCATCAGCCCGGCTACTTCACGCCGCTGGACCGGAGACAGTTCGGCGGTGGGCAGGGTTTGGCCCGGGTTGGCGCGCAGCGCGGCGCGGTTGTCCGGTGTCAGGGTGCGCAACACCTGGTCGGCGTGTTCAATGAGGCGGTCGGTAAGGCTATAGCGGCGCATGGGGTACCTGGCGAAGGAAAAGCGGGTAAATATCCCGTAAATACCGGCATCAGCCGGGCGGCCAGTTCAGCTTGCGGCCTGCCAGCAAGTGCAGGTGAATATGATAGACGCTCTGCCCGCCGTCGGCATTGCAATTCATCAGGACACGGTAACCGGATTCGGCGACTCCGAGTTCCCTGGCGACCTGACTGGCGGTGGTCACCAACTCCCCCAGCAGGGCGGACTGGTCGGCGGGGACGTCGTTCAGCGTGCTGTAGTGGGCGCGGGGGATGACCAGCAGATGGGTCGGCGCTTGCGGGAAAAGGTCGTGGAACGCGATGACGCGCTCATTCTGGTAGGCAATTCGGGCGGGAATCTGTCCCGAGGCGATCTTGCAGAAAATGCAGTCCATGAACGGATCCGATCGGATAAGTAAGGAAGGTCAACTTTATCGGGCAAGCCGGTTCCCATGCAAGGTTTGCCGTATAATTCGCGCCCTGTGCGTGTAGAGAGTGGGTGTGATGGCAATCAGGCGGCGTGCATTGGCGCTGGTATCCGGCGGACTCGATTCCATGCTGGCAATCAAGGTAGTCCAGTCGCAGGGAATCGAAGTCGAGGGAATCAACTTTTATACCGGTTTCTGCGTGGAAGGGCATACACATGCCATTCGCCGACAACCCGGTGACAAGCCGCCCCGGAACAATGCCCTCTGGGTGGCCGAGCAATTGGGCATCCGGTTGCGTATCGAGGATATCAGCGAGGCCTACAAGCAGATCGTCCTTCAGCCGCGCTATGGGTATGGTTCCCACCTGAACCCCTGTCTGGACTGCAAGGTATTCATGGTCAGCCAGGCCGGCCTTCTCCTCAACCGCGCCCGTGAACTGGCGGCTGAAGAAGGCTTTGACTTCATTATTACCGGCGAGGTGCCCGGACAGCGGATCAAATCGCAAAAAGCGGACTATATGCGCCTGGTGGCGCGTGAGTCCGGCGCTGACGATCGTCTGTTGCGTCCGCTTTCAGCCAAGCTGATCCCGCCAACACTCCCTGAGCGTGAAGGGTGGGTGGACCGCGAACGACTGTATGGTTTCAGCGGCCGCAGTCGCGCGCCCCAGATTGCCTTGGCCCGGGAATTCGGGATTGAAGACTGGTCCCAACCGGCCGGCGGTTGCTGTTTCCTGACGGATGAGTCCTATTCCCGGAAACTCAGGGACTTGTGGGCATCACGTGGCCGCAAGGATTACGAGCTGGACGATATCCTCCTGCTCAAGGTGGGTCGGCACCTGCGTCCCGCTCCCCACTACAAGCTGATGATCGGACGCGAGGAAGGGGAAAACAATTTTCTGGAGGGGTACCACCGCCAGTTTCCCCATATCCGGATTCTCAGTCATCCCGGGCCGTTGACGCTCGTGGACGGGAATCCCGAGGCGGAGGATCTGGCCTTCGCCGCCCGCATCGCCGCCCGTTACAGCCAGGGTCGTCATAGCGACCGCGTCCGGGTAGCGGTCCATCTGCCCGATGGCGTTGTCCGGGAGATGGATGTGCTGCCCTTGCCCGACAGCGGACTGGAGAAAACCTGGCATGTCTGATCTTCTGGCCGATGTCCAGGTGGATGCCCGTCGTTTGCTTTGCCCCATGCCGGTGATCCGGGTCCAGGCAGCCGTTCGCGGCATGCGGGCCGGACAAGTGCTGAGCGTGAAGGCGACTGATCCCGGCGTCATGCATGATATCCCGGCCTGGTGCCGGGTGCAGGGACATGAGTTTCTGGGGAGTGAGCTTACTGGGCTTGAGATCTGCCTCTGGCTGCGAGTGGGTGCTCCATAATGGGTAGCAATAAGGTATTTGTGCTTTATTTTGGTGCAATTTCGGAGGTTGGCGCCCGTCGTGCAGTGGCCTCTGGGCCGGGAAGCTCCGGATCACAGGGGAATACGCTCCGGGCTGCTCTGTGGCATATATTTTGCTAGTCTAGGCATGCACCGAAAGCAGGCACGCAGAACTGTCGGATTTTCATATTGAGTTTTGCTGAGGCAAAGCTATAAACTGCACGCCAACCGAACGCGCTCCTGTCGTGGACGGATGCTGAGGATGGGCCTGTCGCGACAGACTCGCACGATTTTTTCCCGCACTTGAATTTCCGGTAACTCTGGAGCTTTTGTAAATGTCGAACAAGACCTTAGACCTGATCAAGCAGAACGAAGCCAAATGGGTGGACTTCCGTTTCACCGACACCAAGGGCAAGGAACAGCATGTGACGTTCCCCGCCGCCACTGTTGACGAAGATACCTTCGAAAGCGGCAAGATGTTTGACGGCTCCTCGATTGCCGGCTGGAAAGGCATCGAAGCCTCCGACATGATCCTGATGCCGGATCCGGAAACCTCCTTCATGGACCCGTTCTTTGACGAGCCGACCGTGGTCGTGACCTGCGACGTCATCGAGCCGTCCACCATGCAGGGCTACGAACGTGATCCGCGCTCCATCGCCAAGCGCGCCGAAGCCTACCTGAAGGCCACCGGCATCGGCGATACCGCTTTCTTCGGACCGGAGCCCGAATTCTTCGTGTTCGACGAAGTGAAGTGGAAGGTCGGCATGAGCGGCGTGTCCCACGAGCTGATCGCCGAGGAAGCGGCCTGGTCGACCAACAATGACTACGAAGGCGGCAACACCGGCCACCGTCCGCGCGTCAAGGGCGGCTACTTCCCGGTTCCCCCGGTCGATTCCGGCCAGGACCTGCGCGTCGCCATGTGCAACGCCATTGAAGCCATGATGGGCCCCGGCCGCGTCGAAGTGCAGCACCACGAAGTGGCCTCCTGCCAGAGCGAAATCGGCGTCTCCTTCAATACGCTGGTGCGCAAGGCTGACGAAGTGCAGGTGCTGAAGTACGCCGTGCTGAACACTGCCCATGCCTTCGGCAAGACCGCTACCTTCATGCCCAAGCCGATGGTTGGCGATAACGGCTCCGGCATGCACGTTCACATGTCCATCTCCAAGGATGGCAAGAACCTGTTCGCCGGCGACCAGTATGCCGGTCTGTCCGAGCTGGCCCTGTTCTTCATCGGCGGCGTGATCAAGCATGCCCGCGCGCTGAACGCCATCACCAACCCGGCCACCAACTCCTACAAGCGTCTGGTGCCGCATTACGAAGCTCCGATCAAGCTGGCCTACTCCGCCCGCAACCGTTCGGCTTCCATCCGTATCCCGTTTGTGAGCAGCCCGAAGGCCAAGCGCATCGAAGCCCGCTTCCCGGATCCGGTGGCCAATCCGTACCTGGCT
>CAZPZK010000039.1:0-4541 GCA_964591095.1 uncultured Moraxellaceae bacterium
CGACCTGACGATCCCCTTTATAGCTATCCGTTACAACCCAAGCACGTCGAATATGTGGAATAATTCGAGAAAGAATCACATCGCCTGGAAAAACTATCTTTTTCTGTGATCCAATCGCACTGCCCTTTAAAAACTCAGGCATACCTTTGTCGTATGCGGGAATACTCCATAGCTCAAAAGACTCATCGCCAGATAAGCGAGGATCTATTGTCTGAACTGATTTTTTCATTAAATCTTTCAATGGGAGCATTAATGCCGAATCACCAAACTCCGCCTGGCTCTTGTAATGATCTCCCGTCAGCCCCCACTCCCCACTCTCTCCAATGACCGCTCGCGCGACCGCGTGCGCCATGTCAGAGTCTTCAAACTCACCTGACTCTCTAAAAAACTTCTCCAACACCTCCCTCGCCCCCGGCAAATCATCCCTCCCCCCCTGCCGCCGCTGCGCCCCCAACCCAAACCCATCCCCCTCCACCTTCACAAACAACACCTTATCCGTCTGCTTGTGCAACTTCCTGTCCAAAATCAAAATCGACGTCTTCACCCCGCTGTACGGATTAAACACCCCCGCCGGCAACGACACCACCGCCACCAGCGACTGCTTCACCAGCATCTCCCGCAACGCCTTGTACGCCGACCCGCTCTGAAAAATGATCCCCTCCGGCACAATAATCGCCGCCCTGCCCCCCGGCGACAAATGCTCCGCCATATAATCCACAAACAACACCTCCGACCGCGTCGCCGCAATCGAAAAACGCTTGTGCGGCTTAATGCCCCCCTTCGGAGACATAAACGGCGGATTCGCCAGAATCACATCCGCCTGTTCGTTCCAGCGGTAATCATTGGTCAGCGTGTCGTACTCATCCACATGCGGGCTCGCGAACCCGTGCAGGTACATATTCACCAGCGACAAACGCACCATATCCGGCGAAATGTCATAACCGTGCATATTGTTCGCCAGCCGCGCCCGCTCCTCCGGCGACAGCAGATCACCCGGCCGCACCTTCATGTTCTGCGCCAGAATGTGCTTCCAGGCCGAAATCAGAAAACCCGCCGTGCCGCAGGCCGGGTCCAGAATGCGCTCGTGCTTCTGCGGATTGATCACCGCCACCATGAAGTCAATGATATGGCGCGGCGTGCGGAACTGGCCCGCATCGCCCTGGCTGCCCAACACCGACAACAGGTACTCAAAGGCATCGCCCAGCTTCTCCGAATGGTCATAACTGAACCAGTCAATCTCCTTCAAAAAGCTGCGCAACGTCTCCGGGTCGCGGTAAGGAAGATAGGCATTCTTGAAAATATCGCGGAACAACTCCGGCAGATGCGTGTTCTCCGTCATCTTGCCAATCGCCTCGGCATACAGGTTCAGCGTGTCCTGCCCGCCCATGCCCGCCGCCAGCAACTTCGACCAGCCGTACTTCTCAAACCCGTTCACAAAGAAACTGCGCTTGCCGCCAAACTCCTCCGCCTGCGCGTCCATGTCGTCCATGAACTTGTAGATCAGCGCAATGGTGATCTGCTCCACCTGCGACTTGGGGTCGGGCACCTTGCCCACCAGAATGTCGCGGCAGGAATCAATACGGCGCTTGGTGTCGGCATCCAGCATGAACAGAACCTTCTACATGAATTGGTTAAGGGGAACGTAGTCTTTCACATACTCGGGAATGCGCCCGCGCCACTCGGCGGGTACCGCCTTCAAATCGGTCATGCCGAAAACGGGGTACACATTCAACTCGGTAAAGCGGCCTTTATCAATAATTTCCCGCAGATAAGCATCGGTGGCATACGCCTTGAAGAAATACTTCATCGCCGGAACCATCACGGCGGCATCCTCCCCCAACCGGTCCTGATTCGCCAGCAGGAATTCCTGGAATTCGTCTTCCAGCAACTCGTCCCGCGACTTGAAGTAGGGAATCAGCCCGAAAATCTTCTGCAAGATTTCCTGCAAGGACAACCGCCGATCCACCCCGGCCGCCTTGCGCAATTTTTCCAGATTAAAGAACTCATTGGGCTTGTCGAACAGCTGGTTCACGACATAGTCCGTCGCTTCCTGCCACTGGCCGTTGGCCACCTGCGCTTGCAGCGTGGTGTCGGTCTTCACCTGATCCTCGAACTTCTCGAAGAACATGCGGTCAATCTTCATGCCCTCGTAGCCGATCTGCGTTTCTTCCAGGGTGGACAACACGTCCGAACCGGTGTGCTCGTACAGGCCGGAGGGCGGCAGCGGCGGCAATCCTCCCGGCGCTTCGCCACCGGCGCCCAACGGCGGCAGCTTCAGCACTTCGTCATAGTCGAACTGTTCCTCGAAATACTCGCAGTTGGCGAAGAAATCGAAGAACTTGAAGCGGGTCTTTTCCGGCGCGGTGATCTCCGGCTTCAGGGCTTCGTCAAACAACTGCTCCAGGAAGTTGTGCTTGCGCGTGCCGCGCCCCTTGATCTGCACAAAGTCGGACGGTGAAAACACCGGCCGCATCAGCGCCAGATTAAGAATGTCCGGGCAGTCGTAGCCGGTGGTCATCATGCCCACGGTTACGCACACCCGCGCCTTGCTGGTCTTGTAGCTGTCCAGAAAATTGGCCGAGCCCAGCAGGTTGTTGTTGGTGAAGTTGATGGTGAACTGCTGTGCGTCCGTAATGGCGGACGTGACCTGCACGGCAAAGTCGGACTGGTACTTGCCGGGATACAGCTTGTCGGCCAGTTCGTTCAGCAATTGCGTCAGCTTGGCGGCATGGTTCTGGCTGACCGCGAAGACAATGCTTTTACCGAATTCCCGGCTCACCGGGTCGCGCAGGCCATTCTTCAGGAAGATCTCGCAAAACACCCGGTTGGTGGCTACGGAGAAAAACTTCTTTTCAAAATCCTTGTGCACAAAGGACTGGTCCTGCTGCCCGTCTTCCCCCACTGGCACCGCCACGGCATAGCCTGCATCCGACAACAGTTGCGTGGTGATGCCCGTGCGGGCGTCCACCACCAGCGGGTTGATCAGGAAGCCTTCTTTCACCCCGTCCAGCAGCGAATAGCGGTAAGTCGGCTGGCCGGATTCACAGCCGAAGGTGCGGTAGGTGTCCAGCAGCAGGCGGCGCTCCTGCTCGCGCGGGTCGCGGGTGGTGGGCTTGTCCGGGTTGAAGCTTTTCAGGTAGTCGCGGGGCGTGGCGGTGAGGCCCAACTTGTAGCCGACGAAGTACTCGAACACTGCACGGGAATTGCCGCCGATGGAGCGGTGGGCTTCGTCGGAGATCACCAGATCGAAATCGGTGGGTGAAAACAGGTGCTGATATTTGTTGTTGAACAGCAGCGACTGCACCGTGGTGACGACGATTTCCGCCTTGTTCCAGTCGTCGCGGTTGTCTTTGTAGATCACCGTGCTGTAATCGTTTTTCAGGTAGGCGACAAAGGCTTTGTAGGCCTGATCTTCCAGTTCCAGCCGGTCCACCAGAAACAGCACGCGCCGGGCGTTGCCGGTGCGCAGGAACAGCTTGATCACCGCCGCCGAGGTCAGCGTCTTGCCGGTGCCGGTGGCCATCTCGAACAGGAAACGGGTCTGGCCGTCGGCGACGGCGTCCTGCAAGGCTTGCAGCGCTTCTTTCTGGTACTTGCGCAAAAAGCGCAGCTTGTTCTTGGCGATGAAATTGGGGCGTTCGTCCGCATTCAGCCAGCCCGCCATTTTCTCGTAGCCGGACAACTGGGTTTGCACAATGTAATCCAGCCCCACCAGTTCGGCGGCCAGCTTGCCGGGATCAGGCGCGAATTTGTGATAGCCCTTCAACGAAGCCGGTGTGGGGAACTGCGTGATGATGTGCGGATTGCCTTGCTGCAAATCCCAGAAGTAATGCAGATTGCCGTTGGACAGGATCACGAAACGGCAGTTCAACGACTTGGCGTATTTGCGGGCCTGCTCCTTGCCCGTCAGCGGACTTTTGCCTTCCGCCTTGGCTTCCAGCACCAGCAGTGGAAACCCCTTGTCGTCCAGCAGCAGGAAATCGACAAAGCCGTTGCTGGTTTCCTCAAAATCCTCGCCCAGCTCGTCAATGTCGTGGACCGTCAGCTTGACGTTGGGTTCCAGCGCAATGTTGGCCTTACCCAGCTTGGGGTCGTCCAAAAAGCGCCAACCGGCCGCTTCCAGCAGTTTGTTGATCTTGATGCGCGCTTTGGCTTCTTTGGCGGCCATCCGGAATTCGTCCGTGTCGGTTTACGGACGATCATACGGGGTTTGGGGAGCGGCTCCAAGTTCAGGGAAGAACGACGAAGGGACTCCTGCGCAATTGTCTAGCCAGTGTTTAGCCAATACGGTTTCAGCACCCGGCAAAGCGAAAACTGTCGCTATGCCCCGGATTTCCCGCTCGGCGCAAGTCAGATGCGCCTTACTCTGGCTGCAACGCCAGCGGCCCCGCCACGGCATAGGCCTGAAGCCAGGCTGTTCCCTTCACGTAATCCCCGACAGCAGGCCGCCAGTCGCCGGGAAACAACCGTTCCGCCACAAAGAAGGGCAACACCATGTCCTGATCGTCGCGCCAGACCGTCACATCCACCCGCCAGAAGCT
>CAZPZK010000039.1:4641-14104 GCA_964591095.1 uncultured Moraxellaceae bacterium
CGGATTTGCTCCGGGTCGTCGATCACCACTACCTGCTCGCCCACCGGCTTCATGGCATAGGCCAGCGCGGACACATTGAACCGGTACACCGCGTCTTCCTCATACAGCGCCCGGTGCTTCCAGAAGTGGGTATCAAAGGCGCCAATCACTCCGCCGGCCACCAGGTTCAGTTCTAGCCGGGCCTCCAAGCGGTTGGGGAACAGGTCGATTTTCGCCACGGTTGCGTCCAGAACCACCCCCTCGCCAAAAACGGGGTACATGGAGCACAGCCGCAGCTGCTTTCTGGCCGGGTCCGACTCAATCACCGACAACCAGCCGGTGTTGCGGGACAAGGGGCATTCGGCGCCATAAAGCAGCGCCACGGCATTCGGCTCGCCTGCCTCCGCCAGCGGAGACAGGTCCGGAGTCAGACCAGAGACCGGCGGCACGCCCTTTTCAACCGCTTCACGCATCCGTTGATTCACAAATGCTTCCACATCTTCCTGAAAGACTTCCCAATGATCGCCGTGACCTCCGGCCTCGTCTTCCGTCAATTCCCTCGCGTTTTGCAGCATCAGGTTCATCATGGTTCTCCCAAACCGGTTGTGTTTTCATCTTTCAGATTAGAAAATCATCACCTCCCGAACAACCCGCACCCCGCATTGGCGCGACACGGTTTGTCGTTTTGCACCCGCTCAGAGATCGCCATGAACCGCGTCAAATACCCCCGCACCCCGCATTTGCCGTTTTCACCGGGCCGCTCGGATGATGATATCGGACTGGGCAAAGTGGAATTCTCCGGCGAAGTGGTGGTGACGGAAAAGCTGGATGGCGAGAACACCACCCTCTATCACGACTACCTTCACGCCCGCAGCCTGACTTCCGCCTCGCATCCCTCGCGGGATTGGCTGAAACGCTTTCATGCCGGATTACGCCACCAGATTCCGCCGGATATGCGGATTTGCGGCGAGAATCTCTTCGCCGTACACAGTATTCCGTATCAGGCCCTGCCCGCCTGGTTCATGGCCTTCGCGGTCTTTGAGGGCGACTTCTGCCTGCCTTGGGATGAGTGCGTGGAATGGTGCGGCCTGATCGGGCTGCCCACCGTGCCGGTGCTCTATCGCGGCCCTTGGGATGAACGCGCCGTCCGGGCCTGCTGGACCGGACAATCCCGGTATGGCGGCGAACAGGAAGGCTATGTGGTGCGACGTGTTGAGGGATTCGCGCAAGGGGATTTCGGGCGTTGCGTCGCTAAATACGTGCGGCCAGGGCATGTGCAGACAGATGATGACTGGCTGCGCGCCAAACCGGTCCCCAACGGCCTGGCGCGCTGACAGGGGTTATTTCCGGCGCAGTTGCGCCAGATAACGCGCGCGCATTTTTTCCCGCTCCTGCTCGGACCGGCCACGCCCGATGATCTCCCCCGCTTGTCTCTGCTGCTGTTTCCAACCAAACCACTGACAGCCGTCCTTGGCCATCGCCCAGGTATTGGAAACCTCGCGCCGCTGCGTCGTCAGGTGCTCAAAGTCCTCTGGCAGTTTACGCAAACGATCCCGCTCATGCGCCCGCCAGCGTTGGTGCCAGAGGCGCTTGTCCGCCGCTTCGCTTTCAGCTCTGGCATACCCGTAAACCGGCGTCTTGCGCCGGGAACGGCTCACCAGTAACTCCGGGACGCATTGTGCAAATGCGTGTCCTGAAATACCGGGTCATGATCCGGGCAGCGCAGCCAGCGTTGCAGCACCTTCCGGTTGCGGTTCTTGACGCGGCGGCTGTCGTAGCGGCAATACCAGCGCGGCGCGCATCCACCGCTCCCGGAATAGTGGTCGGCATGATAGCGGGCCAGCAGGATGCGCCCCTGCGGGGAATGGCGGTCAATTTGAATATAGACAAAAAAGGGATACGACCCCTTCGGCTCATAGAGAACAGAAGGGTATTCATACCGGCAGTGTTGCCGGCGAAAGGTTCTGGCCATGCTTTAGCTCCTGTAGATGCAAGCTAAAGCAGGGCGGTCTCCTGGCAACGGTTGGGGTGGTGCATGGATTACAACCAAACAGTGAATGTGCAAATATTAGCCGATGCGAACGACAAAGGGGAAACTAGAATGAGCACGAAAAAGAAAACCGCCGAGGAATGGCGGCGGCTGGCCGAGGAGCGGATTGGGGACGATGGGATGCTCTACAGTTTGCATCGTTCGCGCGGGTATCAAGTTTGGGATGACATGGAAGAGTTATACCCGCAGCTGACGGCGCTGACCCGTCAGGATGGCTGGCTTCCGCCCAAGCGAAAATCGCCCCCCCCCTTGGCCGGAACCTCTGGTCTGGGAGTCTTTCACACGGGAACAGGCATTTACCGCCAGCTGTGATGCCAGCGGTCACGTGGAATTGATCATCACCTTGCGGGAAACCGACCGTCTGGGGGAAAAAACCCGCTGGGAGGCTTCCATTACCCAGTATTGGGAACTGGGGGACCTGGCGGAAAGCGTGCAACCGCTGGTGTGGTATCTGGAAGCAAGGGTGTCACCAGTCGCCAACGGAGAGGGCTTCAGGTAATTTGTGGAATGGGCGCGCCGACCACGACAGGAATAGCCGGGGGCATTCGTCTCTCCGGCTCTCTCACTCCCCCGTCACCCCGAACTCAATCGGCGCCTTCACATAAAACACCTTCACCCCCTCCTCCCGCAACCGCGCGAACAACCGGTCCGACGCCTCCGCGCTCACCGCCATCGTCACTTCCACCGGCTGGTCCGCCAGCTCGAAGAAATGCGCGGAATGACGGCGGCCGCCATGCCCGAAGCCTTCCGAAGCGGCAATCACCGTCGCGCCGCCAATGCCCAGCCGCTTCGCTTCCTCCAGCAACCACTCGGTCAACGGCTTGCCTTGATGCCGCTTGTCCTGCTGGGTGAAGAACGTCACTTGAAAGCCCTGCATTACTTCCCCTCCTGAACATTCCGCCCCAGCGCCAGCCACGCCTGCACGGCCGGCCGCTGCCACTGCCCGCGCGCATAGACCGCCAGCCGCTCCGGCACCGGGTCGCCCGCCCGCAACAGGCGTTGCAGCATCAGCGCCAGATCGGTATCGGCGATGCACCACTCCCCGAACAGATGTTCCGCCCCTTGCGGCAGCAAACGCTCTGCCGCGCGGATCAGCTTGTCCGCCGCCGCCCGCGCCGCTTCCGACAAGGGCTTCGGCGTCACCTCGCGGAACACTCCCTCCGTGGAACGCTCCATGCGCAACGGCAGCAAATCACTGCGGATCCAGGCCTGAATTTCACGCGCTTTCGCCCGCGGCTTCGGGTCGGCGGGATACAAGCGCGGCCCCGGATAACTGTCCTCCAGATATTCGGCAATGGCCGACGATTCCGAGAGATGGAAGTCGCCGTCGCTCAGGGTGGGCACGCGCAGGGTGGCGGACAACGCCGACATGGCGCCGGTCCGGTGGGCACCGGCCTGCAGGTCCACGGGAACCGTGGTGAAGGGCAAACCCTTCTCGCGCAGGGCGACAAAGGCCGACAGGGCATAGGGGGACAGATAGTTCGAATCGATGTACAGCGTGAGGCTCATGGCGGTCTTCCCTGATGGACGGGTATCGGCTGACGCTACACCAAAATGGCCCGACGCGCATCCTGCCGCTCAGCGATGGGTCGGATCCTTCCCCCATACCAGAAACACCGCTGACAGCAGTGCAATGGTGCTCTCCAGCGCCAGCAGCATCAGCACGAAACCGTTGGGCAGGCCGTCCAGCGCGATGCTGACCAGTCGCCCCGCCGCCAGGCCGCCCACCATCAGCGCCTGCGCCAGCAGCGCCGGGCGGGTCAGAGATGGCAACAGCGCGCCCGCCAGCAACAGCAGGCCGATGCCGATCTGCAGGCCGCCGTAACTGGCGCGCAATTCGTTGAAGGCGCTGACGGTCAGCGGCAGGATTTCCACCGGGGCCAGCGCCGCCACGGGATTATGGAAGGTGGCGAGGCCGATGTAGATGAAGGCCAGCGCGCAGAGGATCAGGAAGAGTTTGACCAGACGGGACATGACGGACCTGCCGTTATCGGGAAAGGCCAATCATGACGCAAGAAAGGGAGAACGCCCAGACGGACAAGGTCAGTTCAACCACAAACCGGCCGCCGCCAGCACCGACTTGAACGACACCGCCGTCACCGGCCCCGCCAGCGCCTCCTTCACCCCGGCCAGCACGCCGGTAAAGCGGATGGTGCTGGTCCACGTCACCCGCGTGCCTTCCGGCACTTCCTCGAACAGGAAGCTGCCATGCAGGTGCTCGAAATGCGGCCGCACCTCGACAATGTGGTAGTCCATGCGGTGCGGTCGCTCGAAGGCGGTGATTTCCTCGCGGAACCACAGCAGCCCGGCGTTGACCTCGCGCAAGGCCCCCACTCCGTCGGCATCCGGACCGTCCGAACGACGAAGGATACGGATGCCCAGCCCCAGCAGCGTCGGCAGTTTCGCCGAATTGGTCAGGGTCTCGAACACCGCTTCGATGGGCGAGTTGAAGGTATGGTGCACGGTCACGGTTTTCATGCGGCAACCTCCTGCTCGATCTTCTCCACCCGCACCCGGATGCGCTTGGTGTGCGGACAACCCGTGTATGGGTCGCGGTCCATCAAATCCACCAGCTCATTGATCGGCACGCCGGTCTGCTTCAGTTCGCCGGTCACCGGGTCGGGGTAATGTTGCCCCAGCATGTTCGGCAGGTGCAGGTGGCCGGGCTGCGTGCCGGCGTCGATCTTCACGGGCGCGGTCACGCAGCCCCGGCGCGAGCGGATGATCACCCGCTCCCCCGCCTGCAGGCCCAGCGCCTCGGCATCCTCCTTCGCCATGTACAGCGCCGCGTGCGGCCCCTTGCCCTTGCGCCAGGCCGGGTCCTGCATGATGGTGTTGGCGGTGAAACCGGTGCGCAGTCCGCCGTTCAGCACGAAGGGCCAGGCCGGATCGACCGGCTCCGGCTCCGCGCCCATCAGCCGTTCCAGGTCACGGGCGTAATCGGTGAACCAGACCCGCACCTTGCCGTCCTTGAAGCCGTTGTAATACTCCAGGTTGCGTTCGAGCTCGTAATGGCCCAGCAGCGCGCCTTCGGGGTGATCCACCAGCTTGCGGAACAGCGTCAAGGCCAGCGCCAGCGGGTTGCGCACGCCCTTCAGCTCCGGCAGCGCGCGCAGCACCTGATCGCGGCGGGTGGCGGCATAACCCAGCACCGCCAGCCAGACATAGGCCAGCATCGGGTTGGGCAGCGTCGGGCCGAGGGTTTCGTAGGTCAGGTAGGCGGAGCGCGCCACCACGTTGCCGACGCCGCCGGTGATGCCCGCCGCCGCCACGCTGTTGACGGCGGCCAGATAGGCCGCCATGCCCAGCGGCGTGTCCGCCTTGCGCGCCAGTGTGTGCAGGAAGGCTGGCGCGGCCGTGGCGACGCCCATCGCCCGCGCCAGCCGGTAATAGATTTCCACCTCCGGCAGGGCCTCCTCCGGACCGCTGACCACCGGCGGACGCACCTGCGGCGCGATGATGTCCTTGGGGAAGATCGAGAACTCCCATTTCTCGTACCCGGTCGGCGCGGGCAGCACATAGTCGGCCATCAGCGCTGTCTCGCACATCGCCGGATCAATCACTACCAGCAGCTCCAGCTGTGCAAAGGCCTCGCGGAAACGGTGCGTGTCCGGATAGCTTGACAACGGATTGGTGCCGTCACAGATCAGCGCGCGGATGCGGTCGGGATGCGAGGTGGTGATTTCCTCGGGCAGGATGGCAGGCGGGAACTGCGGAATCGGCAGCACTGCCGGAATGCCTTCAATGGACGACGCCAGCGCCTGTGTCATCTGCTTCATGAACGGCATCTTCGGCCCGAACAGCTGTACAAAGAAGTTCCCGCCCTTGCGCCCGTAGTTGCCGGTCATCAGCAACAGCACGCGCACCAGGAAGGAGGACATGGTATTGTGCTCGGCGTGCTCCAGCCCCAGGTCAATGGAAATACAGGCCGGTTTGGTGGTGGCCAGCTCATGGGCGGTGGCACGGATATCAGCCTCGTCCAGCCCGCTCAGCAGCGCCATGCGTGCAACGTCGACACGAGAGAACAGCGCACCCAGCCGCTCGAAATCCAGCACTTTGGTGCGAACGAATTCGTGGTCCAGCAAGCCGTCCTGCACGATGACACCGGCCAGCGCCAACAGCAGGAAAACATCGCCCGAGGGCTTGATGCGCAGGTGACGGTCGGCCAGCCGCGTGGTTTCATTGATGCGAGGATCGACCGCTACCAGCCGCCGTTCGGTATCGCGGAACAGTTCCTTCAGCGCCTCCTTGGGGTTGGCGCCCTGATTGCTGATATGCGGGTTGGAGCCCATCAACAGGATGAATTTGGCGTGGTGCTTGTCCGGCACCAGATAGAGGTCGTGGGTGCCGCGAATCATGCGGCGGTCGTTCAGCCAGTGCTGGGTCTTTTCTTGTGCCAGCGAGGTAAACACCATCGGCGTGCCGATGCCGTACATGAGGGGAATGCCGCCCAGTCCGGCGGAATGGTTGCCCTGCCCGCCCAGTCCGGCAAAGGCGATCGACCGGGGTGCATGTGCAGCGCGGATGGCGTTGAGCCTGGCCGCGATCTCGGTGATGGCCTGATCCCAGCTGATGCGTTCAAACGTTCCGTCCGCCCGCTTCTTCAACGGATGCTGAACCCGCTGCTTGTGATCGACATAGTGGGCAATGGCATAGGCCTTGTTGCAGGAATAGCCCTTCGTGGAAGGATGGTTGTCGTCGGCGCGCACCTCGACAATCCTGTTGTCCTTCACATCCACCCGCAGGCCGCAGTTGTGCGAGCACAGCGCGCAAGCGGTAGGCAGGTTGTCGGCGTTGGCGGGCACGGCGGCGGGGCCGTCCTGCACCTTGGCAATGGCGGTCATGGGGGTTCTCCCTTTTCAGGTGGCTCCCCCCAGACAGCCGGAGGGAAGGGTTAGCGGGGCATCGGGATTACTTCTCCACGAACGCCCGTTCAATCACGTATTCGCCGGGGTCGCGGCTGGTGCCTTCGGTAAAGCCCCGCTCCTTCAGGATCTCCACCAGTTCGGCCAGCATCGCCGGGCTGCCGCAGATCATCACCCGGTCGGTTTGCGGGTTCAGCTCCGGCAGGCCCAGGTCGTCGGCCAGCTTGCCGCTGCGGATCAGGTCCGTCAGGCGGCCCTGGTTGCGGAACGGTTCGCGTGTCACCGTCGGGTAGTACATCAGCTTTTCCTTCACCAGTTCGCCAATGTATTCGTTTTCCGGCAACTCGTTCAGGATGTAGTCGTGGTAGCCCAGCTCGCTGACCTCGCGCACGCCGTGGGTGAGGATGATGCGGTCGAAGGTTTCGTAGAAATCCGGGTCGTGGATGACGCTGAGGAACGGCGCCAGGCCGGTGCCGGTGGACAGCAGGTAGAGATTGCCGCCCGGCTTCAGGTTCTCGATCAGCAGCGAGCCGGTGGGCTTCTTCGAGATCAGCAGCGTGTCGCCCGGCTTGAGATGCTGCAAGCGCGAGGTGAGCGGGCCGTCCTGGACCTTGATGCTGTAGAACTCTAGGTTGTCGGCATAGGTGGGGCTGGCGACGCTGTAGGCGCGCATCAGCGGCCGCCCTTCCACTTCCAGCCCGATCATGACGAACTGGCCGGTGCGGAAGCGCATGGACGGGTCGCGGCTGGTGGTGAAGCTGAACAGGGTGTCGTTCCAGTGGTGGACGGTCTGCACGGTTTCTTTGGCGAAGGACATCGGTAAGGCTCCGGAAGGATGAGACAAGACTCAGGCGCCGTTGCGATCGAGTAAGGCCAGCTTGCCGGGCTTGCCCTGCCACTGTTCGTGGTCGGGCAGCGGGTCGCGGGCTTCCTTGATCTGCGTCCAGTTCGGGTGCCGGGCCAGTTCGGCGTTGAGGGCGGTCATGTGCTGCTGGTCGGCAGGCACTTCGTCCTCGGCACGGATGGCATCGATGGGGCACTCGGGTTCGCACAGGGCGCAGTCAATGCATTCGTCAGGATTGATGACGAGGAAGTTGGGGCCTTCGTAGAAACAATCGACGGGGCAGACTTCCACACAATCGGTGTGCTTGCAGCGGATGCAATCTTCAAGAACGACGAAGGTCATGACGACTCCTGCGGCGGCGCCGGGTGTAGCGGCTCTGGCCGTACACCCCACGGGGTATATCTTAGCATGCAAGACCACATGATTGACATGGGTAAGGCTGCTTCCGGGGTACGGATCCATAGCAGGTTCTTTTTTGGAACTATGTCAACGGGGGGAGGAAAAGTTGGCCTGTGCGGAATGGTTTGCAAGTCGACGTAGGGGCGCACTGCGTGCGCCCTTTTCTCCGAACAGGATGGATATTGCGGGTAAGGTGTTTGGTCGGGAGGGCGCATGCGATGCGCCCCTACAGGGATAAATGGCGGCCCGACGCTGCCCCCCTTTCCACGTGCAATCCCTCCCCGAATCCGCTAAGTTTCCTTCATCCCCCACCCGCCAGGACCTTCATCATGAAAAACACCGCACTCACCCTCGCCCTGACCCTGTTGGCCGGCCACGCTCAGGCCGCCCTGCAAGGCAAGAACGTCAGCTACAACGGCGGCGGCGTGCAGATGAAAGGCTATATCGTCTACGATGACCAATTTGCGGGCAAGCGGCCCGCCGTGCTGGTGGTGCATGAATGGTGGGGCCTCAACGCCCACGCCCGCGATCGCGCCGAGCAACTGGCCAAGGCCGGCTACATCGCCATGGCCGTCGATATGTACGGCAACGGCAAGCAGGCCGATCATCCCGACAATGCCATGGCCTTCATGCAGGCCGCCACCCGCGACACCGCCCAGACCACGGCCCGTTTCCGCGCCGCGGAAAAGCTGCTGAAAGCGCACAAGCGCGCCGACGCCGGCAAGCTGGCCGCGATCGGCTACTGCTTTGGCGGCGCCGTGGTGCTGAACATGGCCCGTCAGGGCGAAGCGCTCAAGGGCGTGGCCAGCTTCCACGGCGCGCTGGGCGCCTGGCAACCGGCCTCGCCGGGCCAGGTCCGCCCGAAGGTGCTGGTCATGACCGGCGCCGACGACAGCATGGTGCCGGCGGAAGCCGTGGCGAAATTTGAAAGCGAGATGCAGGCCGCCCAAGCCGACTACCGCGTCATCAGCTATCCCGGCGCCAAGCACAGTTTCACCAATCCCGCCGCCGATGATTTCGCGAAGAAGTTCAACATGCCGGTGGCGTATAACGCCGAGGCGGACAAGGCGTCCTGGGCGGAATTGCAGCAATTCCTGAAAGAGGTCTTCCACTAACCCGCCATGCTCTTGTCGCGCGGTTTTGACCCGGCGCGGTTGATCCGGCGGTCAACGGCTACTCCGCCACGAAGCGGTAACCGATCCCCGTCTCGGTGAGGAAGTGCCGGGGCCGCGCCGGATCGGCCTCCAGCTTCTGGGGGTCGGAAAACCGGGGTCACCCATTAGCCTTCCCTCGTCAAGTGAGCAAACCTCTACCCTGGCGGCGTCA
>CAZPZK010000040.1:0-14016 GCA_964591095.1 uncultured Moraxellaceae bacterium
CGGCGTCACCCTGCTCGCCGCTGTCAGCTGGATCATGTCCCGCGAGGCGGTGCTGCTGATGCCGCCGCTGCTGTTCATGAGCCTGCGCTTCCTGTTGGCGGCGGCTTTGCTGGCTGTGATCGGTCACGGCGCCCTGCGCCGCCTGGACCGCCATGCCCTTGCGCGCAGCGCCCGTGTCGGGCTGGTGTTCGCGCTGGGCATGAGTTGCTGGGTGATGGGCATCTTTACCGGCACGCATGTCGGCGAGGGCGCGTTCCTGACCAGTCTGGGCGTGGTGCTGGTGCCGGTGCTGGGGCGGTTGTTCTTTGGCGAGCGGCCGCCGCGCAGCACCTGGCTGGCCCTGCCGGTGGCGGCGGCCGGGCTGGGCTTGCTGTCCTTGCGGCACGGTTTCAATCCGGAGCCGGGACAGGTGTTCTACCTGACCTCGGCGGTCGTCTTCGCGCTGTTCTTCCGGCTCAATATGCAGGCGGCCAATACCCGCTGCCATGTCCGTCGCGACGGCAGCTGCAAGGACATTCCCGGCGTCCCCGCCATTGCCCTGACCTCGGTGGTGCTGGGCATGGTCGGGGTGGTGTCGGGGGTGTTGTCGCTGGTGTTCGAGGAGGTGCAGCCGGCGCTGCGCCATTTCTCGTCCGCCATGCTGGGCTGGATCGTGGCCAGTGCCGTGGTCGGCACCGCCCTGCGCTTTTGGCTGCAAACCCATGCGCAAAGCCTGTCCCGCCATACGCATGGCGTGGTGATCATGGTGGTGGAGCCGGTGTGGGTGGCGCTGCTGGCGGCGGGCTGGCTGGGAGAAACCATGAGCGCAACGCAGCTGGCGGGCTGCGCGCTCATCTTCGGATCGCTGCTGATCAACCGCGCCGCCCTGTTGCGGAGCTGGGCGCGGGGCTGGTTCTAGTCCCCGGCCTATTCCTTGTAGCGGAAAGGCGTCGTGAAGGCGCTGTTTTCGTACTCCTTGACCACGCGCCGGATGCTGAGGGCATTGCGGTAGGGCGCGGCCCGTTGCACGTAGTTGATCGCCCAGGCGGGCGCGCTGCCGCCGGGATCGGCGTAGCCTTCGGTGACGCCTTTGATCTGGCCGTTGCCCAGTGGCGTGTAGGTGGCGACCATTTCGAAGGACGGCATGCGCACGAGTCCGGGTTGCAGCGGCGCCTGGTCCGGCGCGGCGCGCAGGATCAGCTTGAGCGCGCCGGTGCGGGCGGAATAGGGCTGCAGGGTGGCGTGCACCACGACATCACGGTCCGGCGTGCCGGGCGGCGCGTCAAACACCTGGTAATAGTAGAACTCGGTGGGCGAAACCCGTTTCAGCAGCTTGGTCTCGGTATTGAGATGGTACCAGCGCGGGTAATTCTCGATATCCAGCAGCAGCTTGGCGATGGCATCGAGGGAGGATTCAAAGGTCAATTCCTGCCGGAACGAGCGCAGGCGCTTGTTGTCTTCCTGCTTGGCGTAAGTCACCACCTGGTGCCGCCGGTCATTCTTGACCAGTATCCATTCATCCGTGTCGTAGGCGCGCAGGTCATCCAGGTCGTTGCGGTCAGCCAGTGCCTGGCCGGAAACGGTCAAGGCCAGCAGCAGCGGGGGCAGCAGGTTCTGGCGGCATTTGGGGGTTGCGGGGGACACGGTAAATACCTCGGCTTTTTATGATGGAGGAGGGCGGCTCCGGTTCCTCCGCCATTCTTGTGATCAATGTTTATCATAGTGGGCTTTCCGTCCCTGTAAATTGTGGGATGACGCCAAGGCTTTGTGGTTTCCGGTCAACCCGGCATACCATGCCCCCGCGCCATCAGCGCCGCGCACGCGATCATGCCGATCACCCCGGCCAGTTCCAGCATGATGACGGCGCGCAGCCGGCCGATCCGCTCCGGGGATACGCGCGGCAGCGTGTTCGCCTTCAGGGATTTGCCCCACGTCAGGAATTCCAGCGTCGGTACCAGCGACAGCCCGCCCACCACCAGGAACAGCGCCAGCTTCAGCAGGAAAAAGGTATTGTCAAAGTAGTAGTCGGCACCCTTCTCGAAATGGTACACGCGCAGGAAGCCAACCACGACGACCAGCCCGGCGGCGATGCCGTAGAGCAGGTCGGTGCGCGCCAGCTGCCGCGCGGTGGCCTGGGTCAGCGGCCCCTTCAGCAGGGCCATTTCCACCACCAGGGTGCTGACCAGCAGGAAGGCGAGGACATGGTGCAGGAAGGCAAACAGGGCGCTCATCGCATGGTTCCGTCATGTTTTCGGTGATCACATTGTTGACGTAAAAAGTTTCCGATGTCAACATGACGAAAATGAAATAATTAGTCCGCCGGATCCTCCTATGACCACCCCCGCCTCCCTGCCTCCCGCCGCCCCGGTACGGGAAACTTTTCATCATGGCGACCTGCGCCATGCCCTGCTGGTCGCCGCCGAAGCGCAGTTGCGCGAGGTCGGCCCCGAGAACTTCAGCCTGCGCGAAGCCGCCCGCGCCGTCGGGGTGTCGCCCGCCGCCGCCTACCGCCATTTCACTGACAAGGGCGCGTTGCTGGCCGTGCTGGCCTCGCAGGGTTTTGTCCGCCTGGCCACGGCCATGGAGGAGGCGATGGCGGCGGCGGGCAAGGACCCGGTTGCCCGCTTGCGCGCCAACGGCCGCGCCTATGTCGAATTTGCCCGCCGCGAACCGGCGCTGTTCGGGCTGATGTTCGGCCCTTACGGCGCGGGCGGCCCGCATCCGGTGACCGGCGCCGGCCCCAAGACCGGCCTGTCGGCCTTCCAGTTGCTGCAACGGGCGCTCGACGACCTGGTGCTGGACGGCCTGATGTCGGCCAAGCGCCGCGCCGGGGCCGAGAGCCTGCTGTGGAGCAGCGTGCACGGTCTGGCGACGCTGGCCAACGCCGGGGTGTCCCGCGAGCCGGCCGTCACCGCCTTCGACAACATGTTCCCGCTGGTGCGCAAGGCGTTGGGACTGGGCAAGGAGTAACGGTCACGGCCTACGATACCGAACTCGCCGACCGCATCCAGCGCATTCATGGCGGCTGGGCCGCCTTCCAGAAGAAGCGGATGTTCGGCGGGCTGGCCTGGATGCTGAACGGACACATGGCTTTCGGCCTGCTGGAAGACGCGCTGATGGTGCGCTGCGGGCCGCAACGCTATGCCGATTGCCTGGCGGTGGAAGGCGTCCGCGAATTCGCCCTGACCGGCAAGGTGATGAAGGGCTGGGTGGTGGTGCCGTCCGACCTGCTGGCAGAGGAGCCGGACCTGCGGCGCTGGATGTCGGTGGGACTGGAGTACGCGGCGTCGCTGCCGCCCAAGGGCTGAGGCCGCTGTATGTGGCCTTGCCCGGAAGCGGCGGCTGAAGACCCTGAGCCCGGCCCCTCCGTCCCTGCTGGACAGCCTGTCACCCTATTGCAGTACCCGTCCCACCGGTGACGGGGCGTCGTCTTCCCCGGATTGCGCCAGCAATTCGTCCAGCGCCTGCTTCGGGCTGATTCCGGCGTAGAGCACGCGCATGACGGCGGCGTTGTAGTGGTCGGCGGTGGCGATGGCGGCGTCGCGCAGGCCCTGCAGGATACCCGCCGTCAGTTCCATGCCCTGTAGGTCCAGGGAGTCACGCGCGCGCAGCACCCCATCGTCGGGATCGAAGTCGAAGCAGCCCAGGCTAAGGCGGTAGTTGATGCGCGCCGCCAGTTCCGCCACGGCCGGGCGGCGCGCTTCCGGCACCACCACCGGCAGGTAGACAAAGCACATCACGGTGTCGGTCTCGGGCACGGTGTCGAACACCACGTCCATGCGCGTGCTTTCCCCGGTGAAACTGGACAGCAGGAAGGTGTGGCCGGGGTTTTCCTGGACGGAGTAGCTCCAGTCCTCGTGGTCGAGAATCCGGCGGATCTGGTCGAGGTAGGGCTGCACGCAGGGCGCTCCGGGAAAGGAAGGGGGAAGCGATTATCCCCCACGCCTTGGCGGCCGTCATCCCCCGCCAGGGTCTCAACCGATGAAGCGCTCGATCACGGCGGTGTCGAGGTGATCGCCGATGTCCTTGCCGTAGAAGGCGGTGCGGACGACGCCCTCTTCATCGATCAGGAAGTCGGCGGGCACGCGGTTCATGTCGCCGTCCACCTTGCCGCCGGGCAGGAAGCCCTTGGCGGTGGCCTTGGCGATGTCGCCGGCGCGCAGGGTCGCCTTGGCGAAGGCCGCCCAGGAACTTTCCACCCCGTAGGCCTTGTACAGGGCCATGGCCGGGTCGGGAATGATCGCGAATTCCACGGTTTCCCCGGCGGCGTATTCCATGATCGTGGCGGCGGGCGACTGGAACACCGCCAGCATCACCAGCCCCTTGCCTTCCCATGCCGCCGCCTGCTGCCGCAACTGATTGATGCGCAGGTTGCAGAATGGGCAGGAGGCGTAGCGGTAGAAGGACAGCAGCACCTTCTTGCCGCGATAGTCGTTCAGGCTGTGGGCGACGCCGGTGAAATCGGTGACGGTGAAGGCGGGGGCGGCTTGGCCGGGTTGCAGGCGCATGGAATTTCCTCGCGGGTCAGGTTCAGGTCATGATTTGATGCTTATCGAAGCGTGATGTTACAGCGCCGCCAGCGGCCGGTCGGCATTTTTCCTGCCGCGCAGGGCGATGCCCGCCAGCACCGGCGCGGCCAGCGCGGCGGCCAGCAGCTCCGCGAGCGCATGCCCCTCCGGGACTTCCTGTCCGCGCAGCCTTGCCAGCACTGCGTCCGCCGAATTACCCGACAGGTTGGCAAACCAGATCAGGTCGATGAAGGCTTCCAGTTCGCGGACTTCCGCCGGGCTGAAATGGGCGTGCAGTCGGGCGCGCGCCTGCGCGGTGGGCTGCCGTTGCGTCTCGGCGAAATGTTGGGCGTAGAACACGGCGGCGGCATCGCGCTCGCTGAGGCAGCGGTCGCCGCCCGACAGGGTGGCGTGCAGCGCCGCCAGGTCCACGCCTGCTTCCAGCGCCAGACCGGTATGGACCCAGTCGCAGTAGCGGCAGTCGTTGACCGAGGTTACGGCCAGCATCACTTCTTCTTGCAGGGCGCGGGAGGTGGCGGGTCGGCGCAGGCCGCGAACCGCGACGGGAAACTGCAGCAACGCGGCGGCGGCGCTGGCGGCCAGCAGCGGCAGGGTGAAGGTACGTTTTTTAAAGGTATTCATGGTTTCAGATTCCGGTGGCAAGCAGCTGTTGGCTGACATGACCCGCCCAAGCGGCAATGGTCATGGAAGGCGGGGTGCCGGGGGCGGCGGGCAGGGCACTGCCGTCGCTGATGTAGAGGCCGGGGTGGCCATGGACTTCGCCCCGGGGGCAATGACGCTGGTTTGCGGATCGTCGCCGACGCGGGCGCCGCCCAGCGGATGCACGGTTACGGTCAGCGGCACCGCCAGCACGCGCCGGCCCGAACGCTGCGACAATTTGCCCAAGGCGGCGTGGATGCGGCCCATGATCGGATTGCGGTGCTCCTGATAGCCGATCCGGGGGGTGTCACCCTGCCAGCCGATGCGCCCGTTGGCCTCGTCGCGGCCCATGCCCACCAGCACCAGCCAGTCCGCCACGCGGCGGCGCAGCGCTTCCGGCAGGCCGGGAACGGCATCGATACCGTTCAGGCCCAGCGCGTACAGCATCGGGCTGCCGGGTTCATCCTTCAGCGTGAAACGTCCCAGGCAGGGCGGCCCGGACCGGAAGTCTTCTCCCTGCTCTCCGGCGCGCCAAAGCGCAAAGACATCGCCATTTCCGGAAAATCCCTGCCCCAGGCCGGGTAATGGCCCCAGCCCGCCTTTGCGCTCGGAGCGGTGCAGCAGGCGCAGCGTGTTGAGGGTCCCCGCCGCCAGTACCACCCGCCGTGCGCGCAGGAAACGGTGACGGTCCTCGCGTTCATCCCGCACTTCCACCCGCCAGTGTTTCCCTTCGCGGGCTACGGACACGGCCTCATGACGGTCCAGCACGGTGAGGCCGCGATCCAGCAGCGGCGCCAGCAGCAGGGCGTCCAGCGTCACCTTGCGTCCGGCGGTGTCGCCGAGGAAGGCGTTGTTGCCGTAAGGGCCGCCGAAACGGAAGCCCAGCGCCGGCTGCGGCACCGAAGCGTCAATGGCGGCATCGTCGGCAAAGCGTTCGGCAATCAGGTTGGGGGCGTGGTCACGGGCTTGGGCGGTGCGTGAACCCATGCGCTGCAGCATCCAGTCGTAATGCGGCTCCATGGCGGCGGCGCTGAGGCCGTGGGCGCGGTTCTCCCAGTAATCCTCCCGTTCCGGGCGCATGTTCATGGCCAGATAGACATGGCTGCCGCCGCCAACGCCGGATGAGGCGACACAGGTCATGCCGCCGTCGACATGGATGTCAAAGAATCCATCCCGTTGCAGGGTGCGGGTCTGGCCGGTGGCGGCGACGCTCAACTGGCGGAGCAGGTGGGTCGGCAGGTGGCGTCCTTGCGGCAGCGGCGCTTTGTCCGGCAAGGCATGGGCGGAAAGGGCGGCGGTATCGCGCCACGGTCCGCGTTCCAGCAGCGTCACCTTCGCCCCGGCTTCCACCAGGCGGGCGGCGACCACGGAACCGCCGAAGCCGCTGCCGATCACCAGCGTATCGATCAGGGGGTTCATGGCGTCAATCCCGGCGCAGGGTGAAATAGAGCACGGTGGCGAAACCGGTGGCGGTCTGCCAGTTCGTGCGGGCCAGGAAGCCGCGGCTGTCCAGCACCCGCACTTCACCACGGATGCCGCGCAGCAGGGCGGGATTTTCAGCGAGGTTGTAGTCCAGCCACAGCACCCGTTGCCCGTCCACCGGGCTGAGGCGGCTTTCGCAACCATAGCGGCCCAGCGAGAAGCTTCCCCCCAGCCAGGCATTGACGCCCGTGGCGCCGTCGAAGAGCTTGCCCAGCCACGGGTTCAGCGGCGTGGCCAGCACCCGGCAGGCCATGCCCAGCAGGGGACGCGGGGCGTTTTCCAGCAGCAGCGGCGCCAGCGCCCGGCCGCGCCAGGTGTGGCCGGAGAGCGCCTCGGCCGTGGCGGCGGGCAGGCCCGCGAACAGTTCGGCCAGCTCGTTCTGGCGCAGGCAGGCCAGATCGGTTTCGGGGGGGAGGACGGCAAGGGTGGCGGTCATGGCGGCGTCTCGGTCGGGAGGGGTTTCGCCCAGTGTGAGCGGTCGCGTACTGACCCACAAACGAGATATTTTGCCGCCAGGATAAGAATAACTTAGCCAGTGAGGGCGGCGAAGCGTTCGGCCAGCCAGTCGAGAAAGGCCAGGATGGCGGGTTCATCCAGCCGTCCCTTCCGGGCGACGGCGTAAACCGCGCCGATCGGCCCCAGCGGCGGGAAGGGGGCGGCCAGTTCGCCTTGATCGGTCAGCGGTTTTTCCAGCGGCCAGGTGGCCAGCGCCACACCCAGGCTGCGTGCCGCCTCAATGGCCGCCGGGTAGTCGTCGACGTGGAATTCCGCCGCCGGTTGCGCCGGGCCAAGGCCGGTGCGGCTGAAGAATTCCGGCCAGGCGTTGGGGCGGCCGGTCATGTGGATCAGCGGCGCGGATTTCAGATGTTCCGGATGGCCGGTCAGCGCGAATTCGCGGTCAATGGCGGGCGGGCATACCGGCTGCACATAGAGCGGCAGCAGCTCGCGGTGGTCACAGCCCGGCCAGGGCGGTTCGCCGAAGCGGATCGCCAGATCGACCGGGGCATGCAGCAGGTCGGCCTGCGCCAGCGCCACGTCCAGCCGCAGTTCAATGTCGGGATGCTGTTGCTGGAATTCGCGCAGGTGCGGAAAAACCACGCGCGAGGCCACCGGCGGCATCAGGCTGACATGCAGCCGGGAGCGGGTATGGCGGCGGCGCAGCGCCTCGGTGGCGCGGGCAAGCCCGGCAATGTGAGGGCTGATCTCCGGCCAGTACAGCTTTCCGGCCTCGCTGAGGGCTATCCCCTGCGGGTGCCGTTCGAACAGCGCGACGCCCAGCTGTTCTTCCAGCAGCTTGACTTGCTGGCTGACGGCGGAAGGCGTCACGCATAACTCGTCGGCGGCCGCCTTGAAGCCGCCCAGGCGCGCCGCTGCCTCGAAGGCGCGCAACAGGTTGAGCGAGGACAGTTGGCCGGGATCACGGGGAGGCATGCTGTAAGCCTGTGGCACAAAGTCGGCTGAGCATGGCATTGCGGCGCGAATTTGTCACCGACGATGGACAGAAGCGCGCCATAGCGGCCCGTCGGGACCGCTGACACCGGCCGGCCATGACGGCGGATATCACGCCGCCTGCTCCCGCCAGGCCGGAAACGGGTCGGGATAGCGCTGCCAGCGGTCGCGGCCTTCCGACAGCTCAGCCGGCGTCAGCAGGCAGGCGTCCAGAGCCGCGGTAATGCCGTCCCGGTCCAGATGCTGGCCAATGAACACGATTTCCTGCCGCCGGTCGCCAAACGGTTCCTGCCAGCGCTGCCGGATATGGGGCAGCGCTTCCGGGTCATCCGGCCAGTGTTCCACCGGCACCGCCGCCCACCACAAGCCCGCCGGGCCGTGGTTCATGATGCCACCCGCCTGCTGCCAGCTTCCGGCTTCATCCGCACGCGAGGCCAACCAGAAAAAGCCCTTGGAGCGCAACAGCCGTCCCTGCGAAAACCCTTCGTAGAGGAAGTCGTGAAAACGTTGCGGGTGAAAAGGCAACCGCGCCTGATAGATGAAGCTGCTGATACCGTACTCCTCGGTTTCAGGCACATGTTCACCGCGCAGTTCCTTCAGCCAGCCGCGCGATGTCCGACAGGGAGCGGCCGCTGTCCTCGTCCCGGAAGGTAAAGGTTTCGGCGATGGGCAATGGTTCGACAATGCCGGTGGACTCGATCAGCAGGTAGTCGTAACGGCCGCTGCCGGCCAGTTCCGTCAGCCGCGCAGGAAATCGACCACGACCTGCGCCAGCTTCTCTCCCTGATCTTCCTGCAAAAAGTGCCCGCCGTTCTCGATGGTGGTATGCGGCTGGCCGGCGCAGCCGGGAATCAGCTTCTGCAGCACCGGCGCGGCCTTGGCGGTGATCGGATCCTTGTCGCTGAAGGCGCAGAGGAAGGGCTTGTCGAACTTCATCAGCACCTCCCAGGCGGCGCGATTGGCGGGGGCGGCGGGGTCTTCCGGTGTCACCGGCACCAGCAGCGGGAACTGGCGCGCGCCTTCCTTGTAGCTTTCGTCGGGGAACGGAGCGTCGTAAGCGGCGATCACTTCCGGCGCCATCGGCGTGGCGCAGCCGCCCATGACGATGAAGCCGGTGCCGAACACCGGTGTCTTTTGCGAAAAGGCCTGCCACTTCAGGAAGGCCTCGCCGGGATGATGGTCGCCGGTAGGCAGCATGGTGTTGGCCGCCACCACCCGCGCGAACAGATCCGGATGTTCCCCCACCAGTCGCAGCCCGATCAGCCCGCCCCAGTCCTGGCATACCAGCGTCATGCCCTTCAGGTCCAGTTGCTGCAACAGGGAACGCACCCAGTCGACATGGCGCTGGTAGGTGTAGTCGGTGCGCTGGGTCGGCTTGTCGGATTTGCCGAAACCGATCAGGTCGGGGGCGATCACGCGGTAACCGGCGGCGGTGACGATGGGGATCATCTTGCGGTACAGGTAGCTCCAGCTGGGCTCGCCGTGCAGCATCAGCACCACCGGCGCGTCGGCGGGGCCTTCGTCCAGATAGTGCAGGCGCAGGCTGCCGCCTTCGGTGTCGTCCACCTGCACGTAGTGCGGAGCGAAGGGGTAACCGGGCAGGTTATTGAAGCGTTCATCGGGGGTGCGCAGGAATTCCATGAGGTTTACTCCGGGGTGGCGGTAACAAGAGGCAACAGTGCGAGGATCAGGTCCACCTGGCGGTTGAGGCGGTCCTTGTCGGGGTCGGCCTTGCTGCCCACCAGCAAGCCCTGCAGGCAGAGATAGAGGGTGTCGGCGAGGTCGTCCAGATTGGCTTCGGGATGCAGGCGGCCGCTGTCGCGCAGGCGCGTCAGGTTGGCGAGCAAGGCGGCGCGCAGGCGGTCGCGGCTGCGTTGCAGGATGAGTTGAACTTCCGCGTTGCGGTTGCCGAATTCGGCGGCGGTGTTGACCATCAGGCAGGCCAATGGCGGGTGGTCGGCATCGAGGTAGTCGTAGGTGGTTTCGAAGAAACGGCGCAGGCCGTGGACCGGGTCCGGGTCTTCCAGGTAGCGGCTGATGCGGCGGCCGACGATGCGCTCCAGATAATGTTCCAGCGTGGCGCGGAACAGGCCGTCCTTGTTGCCGAAGCGGTGATAGAGCGCGGGCGCCTTCAGGCCCAAGGCTTCTTCCAGGTCGCGCAGGGCGGTGTTGGCGTAGCCTTTCCGCCAGAACAGTTGCATCGACTGGCTGAGCAGGTCGCTGTCGGCTTGCAGGCGGGGGCGGGGCATTGCGGTGACCGTTGTTTTGTAGTGATTGATACAAAATAGGCGGAAAAATAGCCCGGGTCAAGCCCGGGCGTTCAAGTCCCATCACCCGCACCGTTGATCACTTGGATTTAAAAACCACCACCCCCGTCCCTTCATCCTTGTGCTCCTCCACCGGCGTCACCTCTGTCGGCCGCTCCTCCTCATAGCCGCAACTCACGCACTCCATCCACTCCCGTTCGTCCGACGTGCAGGAACGGATGGTGTCGCTTTTCTCACAGCGGGGACACTTCGCCCCCGCGATGAACCGCCGTTTCACGCTCATGCCGTCAGTCCCGTGTGGCGCAGCAGCGCGTCAATCTTCGGTTCGCGGCCGCGGAAGGCGACAAACAGCGCCAGCGCCGGACGGCTGCCGCCCTTGGCCAGGATCTCGCGGCGAAAGCTGCGCCCCGTCTCCGGATTGAAAATCCCTTCTTCCTCAAAGCGCGAGAAGGCGTCGGTGGACAGCACTTCCGCCCACTTGTAGCTGTAATAGCCCGCCGCATAACCACCGGAGAAAATGTGGCTGAAGCTGTGCTGGAAGCGGTTCCACGACGGCGGTGGCAACAGGCTGACCTGCGCCCGCACCGCATCCAGTTCGCGCTGGATGCCCTCGGCGCTGAGCGGCGGCTGGCTGTGGATGCGCAGGTCGAACAGTGCGAACTCGAGCTGGCGCAGCGTCATCAGGCCGGACTGGAAGTTCTTGGCCGCCAGCAGGCTCTGCAACAGATCGTCAGGCAACGGCGCGCCGGTCTCGATATGCTTTGTCATCCGCGCCAGGCCTTCGCTTTCGGCGCACCAGTGTTCCAGGAACTGGCTGGGCAGTTCCACCGCATCCCAGGCGACGCCGTGGATGCCGCCGACGGCGCTGATCTCCACTTCGGTCAGCATGTGGTGGATGCCGTGGCCGAATTCGTGGAACAGGGTGGTGACTTCATCATGGGTCAGCAGCGCCGGCTGGCCGTCCACCGGCGGATTGAAGTTGCAGGTGAGGAAGGCGATGGGCAGCTGCAGCGAGCCGTCCGCCAGGCGGCGGCGCGAGCGGCCGTTGGCCATCCAGGCGCCGCCACGCTTGTTGGCGCGGGCGTAAGGGTCCAGGTAAAAGCTGGCGATCAGCTGCCCGTGCTCGCGGATCTCGTAGTAGGTGACGCCGTCGGCCCAGACCTCGGCTTCCGCTGCGGTGATGCTGACGCCGAACAGGGTCTCGGCGATGCTGAACAGCCCGGCGATCACCACCGGCGCCGGGAAGTAGGGCCGCAGCGCTTCCTGCGACAGGTTCAGCTTTTGCTGCTTCAGCTTTTCGGCGACGTAGGTGGTGTCCCAGGGTTGCAGGTCGGCAATGCCCAATTCGGCGGCGAAGGCCCGCAATTCGCTCAGGTCGCGTTGGCCGGCGGGGCGGGCGCGCTCGGCCAGTTCGTGCAGGAAGGCCATCACCTTGTCCACCGATTCCGCCATCTTCGGCACCAGCGACAGCTCGGCGTAGTGGGCGTAGCCCAGCAGTTGCGCCTGTTCATGGCGCAGTTCCAGGATTTCCGCCATCAGCGCCGAGTTGTCGAATTCGGGCTTGTCGCCCTGATCCGAGGCGCGGGTGACGTAGGCGCGGTAGACTGCCTGCCGCAGTTCGCGGTTGTCGGCGTGCGTCATCACCGCCAGATAAGCGGGGAAGTCCAGCGTCGCCAGCCAGCCCTCATGGCCGCGCTGTTGCGCCAGTTGCGCCAGCAGCGCACGGTGGCTGTCAGGAATGCCCGCCAGTTCGGCCTCGCTCAGCGGCCGCTGCCAGGCCTGGGTGGCGTCCAGCAGGTTATCGGCGAACTTCGAGCTCAGCGCCGACAGTCGTTCCTCAATGGCGGCGAAGCGCTGCTTTTGCGCCTCCGGCAGCGCCACGCCGCTCAGGCGGAAATCGCGCAGGGCATTTTCGACCGTCTGACGCTGCGCGTCGCTGAATCCGGCAAAGGCCGGGCTTTGGGCTAGTCTTTCATAACTGCCGTACAGCGCCGCGTTCTGACCCAGTTCGGTGTAATAGGCGGAAATCTTCGGCAGGTTGGTGTTGTAGGCTTCGCGCCAGGCCGGGCTGTTGGTGACGGCATTGAGGTGGCTGACCAGCGACCAGGCTTTGCCCAGCCGGTCTTCCAGCGCTTCCAGGCGACCGGGCAGGCTGCTCCAGTCTGGTGCAGCCTGATCGGCGAGGGAGGCGATGGCGGTGCGGTTCTCCGCCAGCAGCGCGTCAATGGCCGGGGTAACCTGGTCGGGCGTGATGGCGTGGAAGGCGGGGAGCGCGGCGGTGTCGGTCAGCAGCATGTTCATGTCAGGGGTCCTGCAGGGTCAATATCATCACTTTCCGTGGGGAAATCGCGGAGAGCGCCGGCCGGTCACGCACCGAATCAGGGCGCGGACCGGCGTGAAAGGGGCGGAATTCTTGGCAAAGCTTTTGCAACACAGACAGTCTATAACAAAGTTTCTGTCCGGAGACGTCATCATGGCCTGCCAAAACCTTGCCATCAGCGAACACGATTATGGCTATTTTCCCGATCCGCAGCACTATGACGAAATGGCGGTCGGCAATGAGCTGCGCCCGCACTACCGCCGGGTCGGCGATTGGCTGAGCCAGACGCCGCTGGAAAGCCTGCTGCGCTGCCGCCAGCAGTCCGAAACCTTTTTCCGGCAGGAAGGCATCACCTTCACCGTCTATGGCGAAAGCGCGGGCACCGAGCGGCTGATTCCCTACGACATCATGCCGCGCATCATTCCCCATGCCGAATGGCAATTGATGGCGAAGGGCTGCGAACAGCGGGTGCGGGCGCTCAACGCCTTCCTGCATGACATTTACCACGAGCAGCGCATCCTGAAGGCGGGCGTGGTGCCGCGGGAATTCATCCTCGGCAACGAGCATTTCCAGCCGGCGATGCAAGGGCTGGACCTGCCGAACCGGATCTATGCCCAGATTTCCGGCATTGATATCGTCCGGCACAACGACGGCACTTACTATGTGCTGGAAGACAACCTGCGCACGCCGTCCGGGGTGTCCTACATGCTGGAGAACCGCGCCATGACCGAGCGCCTCTTCCCCGGCATGCTGGCGGAAAACCGGGTGCTGCCGGTGGACCATTATCCGGCGCTGCTCAAGCAGACCCTGCTGGAGTCGGGCCGGGTGGAAAACCCGACCATCGTCATCCTGACGCCGGGCCGCTTCAACAGCGCCTACTTCGAACATGCCTTCCTGGCGCGCGAGATGGGCGTGCCGCTGGTGGGCGGCGGCGATCTGGTCGTGTACGACAACACGGTCTTCATGAAGACCATCGACGGCCTGAAGCGGGTGGATGTCATTTACCGCCGTCTGGATGACGCCTTCCTCGACCCCCTGGCCTTCCGTCCCGATTCCATGCTGGGCGTGCCGGGGCTGATGGCGGCTTACCGCGCCGGCAATGTCATTCTCGGCAATGCCGTGGGCACCGGCGTCGCCGACGACAAGTCGGTCTATCCCTTCGTGCCGGACATGATCCGTTTCTACCTGAGCGAGGAACCGGTCTTGCAGAACGTCCCGACCTGGCAGTGCCGCAAGCCCGCCGACCTCAGCCATGTGTTGGCGAACCTGTCGCAATTGGTGGTGAAGGAGGCGCAAGGTTCGGGCGGCTACGGTATGCTGATCGGACCGGCGGCGACCCAGGCCGAGCTGG
>CAZPZK010000041.1:0-4626 GCA_964591095.1 uncultured Moraxellaceae bacterium
ATATTCCCCAAGGCCGCGATACAGTTCAAAGGGCCGGTAGGCCAGCGCCGGCATGACGATGATGTCCACCTGGCCATTGTTGAATTTGCCGCCGATATTGCTCAGGTCGGCGGAAACCGGCTGGGCGCCGATACGGCGGACAATCTCGGTCTGCGTCTTGTCCCAGTCCAGCACGGCGATCTTCTTGCCGGCCGCTTTTTCGATCGAGTCGATGTGACGGTTATTGACGTGGACATAGGCGCCCCCGATCGGCATCACGCCAAGGATCTGGTATTTGCCGGTGATGGTCATCGGCGCCAGCTTGGCGTCGAGCAGGGTGTGCAGCAGGGTGCGCATGCTGGCGTAGTCCGGCACGCCGCCCACGGAGTCGATGCTGCCCATGAACAGGTTGAACTGTCGGGCGCGCAGGGTGGAAATCCCGGCGGCGTCGCACTGCCCGACCTTGAAATTCTCGGCGGTTATGCGTTCATCGGTAAAAACCTTGATGTCGGCAATGACGTTCCAGCGCTGGGCAATCAGCGCCAGGTCCTTGGCCATGCTGTAGAAATCACCGTTCTTGCCCTGAAAGTCAAAAAAGCACACGGAGATTTTGAGCGGTTTGGCCAGGGGGGGCGGCAGGCCGTTCTCGTTGGGGCGAAAATCTTCAGCCGCCGAAAGGATTTCCGACGCGCCGCTGGCGACAGGAAGTGCCAGCAGGCAGCAGGCCAGCATCCGGCGGCAGAAATGGCCAAGGTGGATTCCCATGCGTTGACTCCCGGCGCGCATCGGACAAGACAGCGCGCAATATTGTTGTTATGGGCGCGGCTGGAGCAAATGCTCTAATCCGGCGGCAGCAACGATGGTAGGAGATGCCGGTCGGGAAAACAAGCCGGACCCTACACCCCGGACCGTGAGCCCTATATGCTCCCGGTTGGGCGACATTACTCCGGAGTCATGCATGCAATACCGTCTGGAAGACATCGAAACCTTTCTGCAAGTGGCCGAAACCGGCAGTATTACCCAGGCCGCCGATCGCTTGTGCGTCAGCAAGTCGGTGATCAGCAAGCGCATCGTGCGTTTGGAGGGAATGCTGGGCATTTCCCTGTTGCACCGCTCCACGCGCGGCGTCACGCTGACCGACCGTGGCCAGGCTTTCAGCCAGCGCGCGCTGCGGATCATCGATGACCTCAATCTGGCTGCTGACGAAGTGGCGGAGCAGGGCCATGAGCTGGTCGGGCAGTTGCGCATCGCGGCGCCGCTCAGTTTCGGCTCCCGCTATCTGGGCGAGCTGTTGTTTCCATTCCTGGCGCATCATCCCCGTCTGCAGGTGGCGTTGGATCTGGAAGACCGCACCGTGGATCTGGTGCGCGAAGGCTATGACCTGGGCATCCGCGTGACCCGTAATCCGGCGCTGGAGTTGAAGGCGCGGCGGCTGGCGCTCAGCCGCCGGGTGGTGGTGTGCAGTCCGGCCTATCGCCAGCGGGAGGGGGATCCTGTCGATTATGAAGAATTGCTCCGTCATCCCGCCATCGGTTATGCCAATGTCAGCGCCAGCCAGTTATGGCAGTTCGAACCGCCATTGACCGGCGGCGAGGTCAAGGCCTTGCCGATGCGCGGCCGTATTGTCGTCAACAACGGCGAATCGGCGATGTCCGCGGCCAAGGCCGGACTGGGCGTGGCCATGCTGCCGCTGTTCATCGTGGCGGAGGCGCTGTGCAAGGGGGAACTGGTCTGCATCGCCGGATTTGCCAGCCCGGTGCCGGACCATATCTACGCCGTGTATCCGCAAACCCGCTATGTCAGTCGCGCCGTGCGCGGGGTCATTGATTATCTGGTCACCTCGCTCAGCGAGACGCCGCCGTGGGAGCGCGGACTGCCCTGCGGTGTTCGCCCGGAGGAAACACCCTGAGCGGCATGTCGCTGCTAGGCAAGCCCGGCGGCTGGCCGTAGAGTGGCTTCATGTCTGATGAGGAGCAAGACCATGACCACTTTTCGAAACATCCGCCATGTCGTGCGCGGCCAGCCCGCCAGTGATGGCGCCGGCGTCAAGCTGACGCGGGTGATCGGCACCGGCCAGCTGGCGCAACTGGACCCCTTCCTGATGCTGGATGAATTCCGTTCCGATCAGGCGGGGGATTACCTGGCCGGTTTTCCCGACCATCCGCATCGCGGCTTTGAAACCGTCACCTACATGCTGGCGGGGCGCATGCGTCACCACGACAACCAGGGCAACAGCGGACTGTTGCAGCCGGGCAGCGTGCAATGGATGACCGCCGGGCGCGGCATCGTCCATTCCGAGATGCCGGAGCAGCAAGACGGGTTGATGTGGGGGTTCCAGTTGTGGGTCAACCTGCCCGCGCGCGACAAGATGATGCCTCCGCGCTATCAGGACATTCCGCCGGAAGCGGTGCCGGAGGTCGCTGTCGCGGGCGGAATGGTGCGCGTCATTGCCGGAGCATTCGGCGGCGTGACCGGACCGGTGGCGGGCATTGTCACCACGCCGTTGTATCTGGATGTCCGGCTGGACGGCGAGGAAGCGCTGGAAGCGGCGGTGCCCACGGGGCATCATGCCTTCCTCTATGTTTACGAGGGGGCGTTGTCGGTTGCCGGTCGCCGTCTGGAGCGCGGCCAGATGGCGGTGCTGGAGGACGGGGAAGCGGTGCGGCTGGAAGGGCCGGGCCGGGCGATCCTGGTGGCGGCCCGGCCGTTGGCCGAGCCGGTCGCGCGTTATGGCCCGTTTGTGATGAACACGCAGGAAGAAATCCATCAGGCATTCGCGGATTACCGGGCGGGACGGTTTTAGGATGAGCGAGGCATCCTTCTCGCTTGACACGGGCGGGATGAGCGCGGTATATCCGGGATATACAAGCAGGAGGAATGCCTGATGCTGACCCGTATTTTTCAGAGCGGCAACTCGATGGCCGTGCGAATCCCCAAGGAGTTGGGGATTGGCGAACCCTCGCAGGAGGTCGAAATCGAGCGTGTGGGCAACACCTTGGTCATCCGTCCGGTGGAGAAAAAGAGCCTGGCCGGTCTGGGGAGTCTGTTGGCGGCTTTTCCGGCGGATTTCATGGCGGACGGGCGGGATCACCATGAGCAGCGCGAGCGTGACTGGGGCCAATGGAAGAACCCGGAATGAAGTACCTGCTGGATACCAATATCTGCATTCACCTGATCCAGCGGCAGCCACCGGAGTTGGTGGCCCGTCTGGAAAAACTGCATGTCGGTGATGCCGTGCTGTCCACGATCGTGCTGGCGGAACTGCAGCATGGGGTAGAACGGAATCCGCTCACGCAGGCGCAGGCCCAGCGGGCTCTTGACAGTCTGCTGACCCTGTTCCCGGTGTTGCCTTTTGATGAGGAGGCCGCCCGTTGCTATGGCCGATTACGGGCGGCTGTCCCCGATCGCCGCCGCGATGCATTGGATCGCCTGATTGCGGCGCATGCCCTTAGCCGGGGGCTGGTGCTGTTGACGAACAATACGGCGGATTTTCAGGATTATCCGGGGTTGATGCTGGAGAACTGGGTGAGCCCGGGGCTGGCGGGCTGAGTCCAAAACGCATCAGTCCCTCAAATCACCCCCGTGCTTCCCACCAGCACAAACACACCGATGGCGGCAAAAATCGCCGCGCAAATGCCGTGTATCAGCTTCAAGGGCAGCTTTTTGGCAAAATGATTGCCCAGATACACGGCCGGCACGTTCGCCAGCATCATCCCCAAAGTGGTGCCGCAAATCACCCACACCAGGTCCGCCGCATAGCGGGCGCCCAGCGCCACGGTCGCGATCTGCGTTTTGTCGCCCATTTCCGCGAGAAAGAAGGCAATTGTCGTGGCGCCAAAGACGCCGAAGCGGTGTTCCTTGCCTTCCTCTTCTTCGTCCACGGTGTCCGGCACCAGAATCCACGCCGCCATCGCGATGAAGGACAGGCCGAGGATCCAGCGCATGGTTTCCGCGCCGATCAGTTGCGTCAGCCACATCCCCACCGCGCCGGCAAATGCATGATTGACCACGGTGGCGACAAAAATGCCGGCGACAATGGGCACGGGCTTGCGGAAACGGGCGGCCAGCAGGAAGGCGAGAAGCTGGGTCTTGTCCCCCATTTCGGCGAGGGCGACCAGCGCGGTGGCGATCAGGAAGGCATGCATCAGGCGGTATCTCCGGGTCGGCGAACAATTCCCATGACCTGACAGCCCCGGCCGACCCTGTGGCGAAGCATCAGGTCAAAGGTCTGGTCAGGCCGAAGCTGCGCGCACCATGTTCTGTGGAACAATTATGTTGATACGCGCCTGCCCGCGAGGCGCGGACAGCGACTACTCCCCAATGACGCCGCGATTCTAGCAGAAGGCGCGCCGCGCCGGAAAGACCGGATTGGGTTCAGGCGGTTTCCTGCGGGTCAATATCCAGGGTCCAGCGCACGCGCTTGCCGGTGGGCAAGGCCGCCAATCGTGGCAGCCAGGCATCCAGAAAGTGATGCAGGCGAGGCCGGTGGTCGCTTTTCAGCAGCAGGTGGGCGCGATAGACACCGGCCTTTTTCTCCATGGGCGCCGGCACCGGCCCCCAGAACTCCGGTTCCTCACCCAGCGCCTGTCCCTGCGCCACCGCTTCCTGCAGGAAAAGCTGCGCCAGTTCCGGTGCATTGGCTTCAGC
>CAZPZK010000041.1:4636-13858 GCA_964591095.1 uncultured Moraxellaceae bacterium
AGGGCTCCGACCGGAGACGTTAGAGTTCCCGGGCAGCGCGCAGCAGGGCCAGATACCCGTAGGGCGGAAAGCCCAGTTGCCGGCGTTCCTGCAGTGCGGTCTCCGCGAAGGTGCTGTAGCCGCCCTGGAGCAATTGCATCAGCAAGGGGTGCTCCGGCTGATGGGTCTGGAGCAGGACCAGTCCCGCCTTGTGCGCGCGCCCGGCGCGACCCGCCACCTGGGTGATCAATTGCGCCACACGTTCCCCGGCCCGGAAGTCGGCCCCGAGCAGGCCGCCGTCCGCTTCCAGCAGTGCCACCAGCGTGACGTTGGGAAAGTGGTGACCCTTGGCCAGCATCTGCGTACCGACCAGAATCGCCGCTTCGCCACGATCAATATGTTCGTAGAGGGTCGCCCAACTGTCCTTGCGGCGCGTGCTGTCACGGTCAATACGATGGACTTCCGCTTTGGGAAACAGCTCCTTCAAACCCTCCTCGACACGCACCGTGCCGGCGCCTACGGCCTTTAGTTCCGGACTCTGGCACGACGGGCATTGCGCCGGCGGCCGTTCGCTGTAGCCGCAATGGTGGCAATGCAAGCGCACCGGGTCACGGTGCAGGGTGGTTCGCGCATCGCAGCGCGGGCACTGCGCCTGCCAGCCGCAGGCATGACACAGCAGCACCGGGGCAAAACCCCGACGGTTGATGAATACCAGCACCTGCTCGTTGTGCTGAAGGCGCAGGGAGATGGCGCGATGCAGGGCCTCGGTCAGGCCATTGCGCAATTTTTGGCCGCGCAGGTCGATCAGCTTGATGTCCGGCGGCCGGGCGCTGGCGGCGCGCTCCCGGAGCGCCAGGTGTTCATAGCGTCCGCCGCGCGCATTGCCCAGGGTTTCCAGACTGGGCGTCGCGGAGCCGAGCACGACCGGACAATCCTCCAGTTGGCCGCGCATTACCGCCAGATCACGGGCGTGATAACGGAACCCCTCCTGCTGCTTGAAGGACAGGTCATGTTCCTCATCAACCAGGATCAGCCCCAGATGAGGCATGGGCGTGAACAGCGCCGAACGCGTGCCGATGACGATGCCGGCATGGCCGAGAAAGGCGCGCCGCCAGGCTTTCAGCCGTTCGCGCTCGGTGAGGCCGGAGTGGAGCAGGGCGATATCCGTGGCAAAGCGGGCGCGGAAACGCGAGACGATTTGCGGCGTCAGCCCGATTTCCGGCACCAGGATCAGGACCTGCCGGTGACGTTGCAGGCAGGCTTCAACCACCTGCAGGTAGACCTCGGTCTTGCCGCTTCCGGTCACGCCCTCCAGCAGGAAGGGCTGGAAGGCGCCCAGTTTGCGGGTGATGGCGTCAATGGCATGCGCCTGTTCCGGATTGGGCACCAGTGGCGCTTCCGACAACTGGTGTCGGGGATGGGTGAAAGTTTGCCGGCTCTCGCCGAAGGTTTCGGCCAATCCCTTGCGCGCCAGCGCATTCAGACTGTCGCGACTGATGCCCATGTGCGTCAGGAAGTCTTCGCTCATGCCATGCTCGCCATGCAACTGCAGGCTGTCCCATGCCGTGAGTTGTCGCGGGGCATTGCGCAATGTTGCGCGGTCCAGTGCCAAGCCGGCGCGGGTCAGCCGCCATTGCATCGTGTTTTCAAACAGGTCCTCGCCTTGACGCAGCAGCGTGGGCAGCGCGGCGTCGAAGACTTCGCCGATCGGGTGATGGTAATAATGAGCCGCCCGTAGCAGCAACTCCATGACCGGGGGTGAAAAGACGGAGACGGGATCCAGCAGCTCCCGCGCCGTCTTCAGCTTGTCTTCCGGCGTCTCGGTATTTTCGCTGAGTCCGGTGATGACACCCACCAATTCCCGCGAGCCAAACGGCACCCGCACGCGCGAACCCAGCGCCGGACGGTGCGGAAAACTCGCGGGCATGCGGTAGTCAAAGGTCTTCCGCAACGGGACGGGCAAGGCGACTTGCAGGAAAAGGCGGGTCATTCGGCAACCGGGCGATGATCGTTATGGGGTTATTATGCCTCATCCGCTCGCAAAGCCCATGCCTTCAGGATCGGGCGTTGAACCAGCGGTCCAGACCGGCCTGCCGGAAACGGCGTCGGTCATCCTCTTGCTGAGGTCGCCAGTTACGCCACGAAGCGGTGGCTCGCAGCATGAAGTCAAACAGCGTCAGATGGCGCCGCAATACCCGCTTCAGGCGGTGCGGCAGCACCGGGTTGAAATGCCCTGACCAGTCGAATAGCTGGCGTGGATTTTTCTTCACCCACAACCAGGAGCCCATTTCCAGCGTAAACGGCAGGAAGCAGCGTTCTCCGGCCTCGCGCAGGTGTTCAAGATACAGGTAATCCCACAAATCGCCGTGCGTGGTGTAATTCAGCGACTGCGGCTCCATCAGGTAGAAGTCGTGATTGGGGTAGGTGCTATTGAATATCTCGCGCAGGGCGACGGCATCCGCCAGATGGGGCGGGGCCTCGCGACTGCAGGCCCACGGGAACCAGATGCGATCACGCAGCCCAAAACCGGAGTGACAGTCCATCGCCAGCGAGAACGGTTGCCCCAGCAAGCGCTGACGGACCGTGGTCACCAGCAGTTCCGCCTCCGGCTCCAGCCGGTCGCGCCGCCCGCGATACCAGGGCAGGCGGGGAGAAAGCCGCTGTCCCCCCAGCGGCCAGGCGGTAAAGCCACGGGCCTCCACCGGAGCATTGCGCATCAGATCGACGCCGTTGGGATTGGCTCGGGTATTCATGACCAGGCCGCCGATATTGACCAAGGGCATGCAGAGTATCCGGACTTCCTGCAGCAATTGCTGCAGCGAGATGTCCCAGACAGCCCGCGCCGCCAGGCTTTCCAGCCAGGCCAGCAGAATCTGGCTGCCGATGCGTTCCATGCCGTGGATGCCGCCAAAAAAGCCGGCGACGGGCGCGTCGGCGGCGGTGCTGCCCATCTCTATGCTCCAGACCGGCAGGGCGTGGCCTTCGACCTGGACGTGCAGCAGCGCTTCGGCCCGGAAAAAATCCTGTCCGCGATCCAGCAGGCGTTCGAGGGTTTGCAGTTCGGAGATATGAAGGGAGGCAGGGGGGAAGCGGGACATCGGAACAGTCTCTACACGGACGTCGGGGATGACGCCAGTGTAGGGACCGAAGATGACAGATCAGTAACGCAGGCCCAGACCCAGCGAGATGTTGTCGAGATTGCGCTCGGCATCGTACTTCTCGATGGTGAAGGCGACGACGAAACGGTTGTTCGGGTAGTAATCCAGTCGGCCGGGAAGCTTGAAGTTGAAGCGGGCGGCATTCTTGGCCATGACCCAGAGATAGGGCAGGTCCAGTTCGCTGCGCAGGCGGTAGATGCCATCCTCGGTGCCATAGCCGATCTGCGCCTGCAGGTAGCGCTGGTAGCCGGTGCCGATGAAGACATTGAAGACCGGATGGTCGGTGCCTTCGGGGAAGTATTTGATGCTGCCGCCGGTGTTGAAGATGTCGCGCGAGTAGATGCTTTCGCCGCCAATCGCCCAGCCCGGATTGTGCGTGCTGTGAATGCTCTGGCTGACGGTGCTGATGACGCTGATGGCGGACTCGTAGTCGGGAAACTGGATGGGGCGGTCGGCCGCCGTGGCCTCAAGGGAAACCGCGCCCAGTGCAAGGAAGAACAGTTTTTGTAGTTTGGACAGCATGACAACCCATTCCGTGCAGGCAAAATTCGCCCCGATTATGCCGTTTTTGTCGGCGCAGGGCTACGTTCATCGCAAAAATGTGCCAACCGCCTGACAATGTGCCGTCTTCACAGCCAGCCGCGGCGACGAAAGTAAAAGAAGGGCAGGGCGGCGGAGAGCACCATCAGGCACAGTCCGAAAGGGTAGCCGAAATGCCATTTCAGCTCGGGCATTGTTTCAAAGTTCATGCCGTAGATGCTGGCGATCATGGTGGGCGGCAGGAACATCACCGACGCCACCGAGAAGATCTTGATGATCTTGTTCTGGTTGACGTTGATGAAGCCGAGCGTGGTGTCGAGCAGGAACTTGATCTTGTCGAAGAGGAAGGTGCTGTGGGCGATCAGCGATTCCGAGTCGCGGATGATGTCGCGCAGGCGTTCGCTCTGCTCGGCGTTGAGCACCCCGGCGCGCAGCAGCAGGTAAAGCATGCGCTGCAGGTCGATCATCGAGATGCGCACCTTGCCGTTGATGTCTTCCTGTGACGCAATGTTCGTCAGCAGTGACTCCATGTCGTCGTTTTCGGCATTGCCCAGCACCTGACGGCTGGTCTCTTCCAGGTCGGCATGCACCCGTTCCAGGATGTCGGCGAGGTTTTCCACCTTGGTCTCGAACAGCCCGAGCAGGATGGACTTGGAGTTGTTGATGTTGACCAGCCCCTTGCGCCCGCGCATCCGGAACAGGCGGAAGGCCGCCAGTTCTTCCTCGCGCAGCGTAAACAGTCGGTCGCCATTGAAAATGAAGGCGGCGGAGATGTTTTCGGGATTGTTGTCGGCGTAATTGAGGAAGTACGAGCTGATGTGCAGGCCATAATCATTTTCATAGAACCGCGAGCTGGCTTCGATCTCGTACAGATCGTCAATGGTCGGCAGTTCCTGCGCATAGGCGATGCGGATCCAGTCGCGTTCCTCGTCGGTGGGGTTGATCAGATCCACCCAGATGACCTCCGGTCCCAGATCAGCGGCGGCATTGATCGCAATTTGCTCAAGCGCCCCTTTGTTCAGGGAAAAGGCCATCAGCATAAGGTCATACTCTCTCGCGGCGGCGCCATGGACGGAGGTGGGATGTCCGATATTCTAACCGCAAAATCCCTGTGGATGGCCATCGCGCGGCGGTTTATCCGGGTTTTTCGCCGCCGGTTACAAGACTCTGGCCAGCGTCCAGACTTCGACCTCGCGCACGCCCGCCCGGTGCAGCAGGGCGGCGAGCTGGCGGACGGTGGCGCCGGTGGTCAGCACATCATCCACCAGCGCCACGTGCCCCGGCAGCCCCCGCAGCCTGCCGGGGATAAATGCATCCGCCATGTGGCTTTCGCGCTGCCGGGCGTTCAACTGCTTTTGGGCTTGCCGGTCGGCGCGGCGCTGAAAGAGATCGTGGCGAACGGGAATCCCCAGCTGGCGGCCGCACGCGCGCGCCAACTCCAGCGCCTGGTCAAACCCCCGCGCACGCAGGCGGTGCGGGGCGGCCGGGACCGGCACCAGCAAGTCCGGCCGGGGGCCGTTGTGCCGCCGGATCCGGGAGACCATCAGGGACGCCAGCGGCCGGGCGTGGTCAAGACGGTGCTCTTCCTTGTAGCGCCAGATCAGCCGGTCAACGGGAAAGGCATAGTAGGTCGCACAAAGGACTGCGGCAAAGGGCCAGTCGGTCGGCAGACAGTGGCAGGCGGCGCCCGGCGCGGTGGGCATGGCGCAGGACGGACAGGCGGCGGAGACCAGTGGCAGGTCCAGGCGGCAGGGTTCACAAAAACCGGAAATATGGCTTACGGGCCGTTTGCATAACAGGCAAGGGGTCGCCGGCTGCAATATTTGACTAAAAAATAACCACATGTAAAGTTTTTCATCCGTGAAACTTGACGGGGTCGGGGGGCAGGGGCAGTATCCAACGCATCAGGGGCTATTTGGGATGCGGGGAAACCGATGACTGCCGTTCGCCATGACTGGAGCCGCGCCGAATTGCGCGCCTTGTTCGACTTGCCGTTCAATGACTTGCTGTTCCGGGCGCAAACCGTCCACCGGCAGCATTTTGATCCCAATGCCGTGCAGGTCAGCACCCTGCTGTCCATCAAGACCGGCGCCTGTCCGGAGGACTGCAAGTACTGCTCGCAATCCGGGCATTATGATACCGGCCTCGACAAGGAAAAGCTTCTCGAAATCGAAAAAGTGGTCAGCGAGGCGCGACAAGCCCGCGACAAGGGCGCCAGCCGCTTCTGCATGGGAGCGGCGTGGCGCAGTCCTCGCGACAAGGACATGCCCTATGTTCTGGAAATGGTGAAGCAAGTCAAGGCGCTGGGCATGGAAACCTGCATGACGCTGGGCATGCTGGCGCCGGAGCAGGCCAAGGCCCTGGGCGATGCCGGCCTGGACTATTACAACCATAATCTGGATACCTCGCCGGAGTACTACGGCAAGATCATCACCACCCGCTCCTATGAGGACCGGCTCGAAACCCTGGCGCATGTGCGCGAGGCCGGGATCAAGGTGTGTTCCGGCGGCATTGTCGGCATGGGGGAACAACGCGAGGACCGCATCGGCTTGCTGATGCAACTGGCCAACCTGCCCGAGCATCCCGACTCCGTACCCATCAACATGCTGGTCAGGATTGCCGGTACGCCGCTGGGCGACGTCGAGGCGCTGGAGCCGTTCGAATTCGTGCGTACCGTGGCGGTGGCGCGGATCATCATGCCGCGTTCCTTTGTGCGCTTGTCGGCAGGCCGGGAGAAAATGAACGAGCAATTGCAGGCTTGGTGCTTCTTTGCCGGCGCCAACTCCATTTTCTATGGCGAAAAGCTGCTGACCACCGCCAACCCCGAGACCCACGCGGACCGCTTGCTGTTTGAAAAACTGGGCATCCATGACCTGCAGGTGGAAACCACGGTAGCGGACAGCCTGCCCGTTGCCGCTCCCGCCCCCCTGTGGCGGGATGCCATGTCCGCCTGATGCCGATGGCGCCCGCCGCATGCCGGCGGGCGCGGGAGCCGACGATGTCCCTGCAAGCCTTCCGGCTGTCGGAAAAACTGGCGGAACGACAGGCCCGGTCGCGCTTTCGCCAGCCCCGCACCCATGAGGCCGCGCAAGGGCCCTGGTTGCAGCATGACGGCCGTCGCTACCGCAATTTTTCCAGCAATGACTATCTCGGGCTGGCGGATCATCCGCGCTTGAAGGCGGCGATGACGGCGGCCGTTGCCCGCTATGGCGTTGGCAGCGGCGCGGCGCATCTGGTCTGCGGTCATTCCCGGGAGCATCAGGCCCTGGAGGAGGAGTTGGCGGCATTTACCGGCCGCGAAGCCGCCCTGTTGTTTTCCACCGGCTACATGGCAAACCTTGGCGCGATCCAGGCACTGGCGGGGCGCGGCGATGCGGTCTTTGAGGACCGCCTCAATCATGCCTCGCTGCTCGATGGCGGTCTGGCGTCGGGTGCCCGTTTCCAGCGCTACCGTCATAATGACGTCGACCACCTCCGGCAATTGCTGGCCGCCACCCCGGCCGAAGCCCGGCTGGTCGTCACCGATGCCGTCTTCAGCATGGATGGGGATCTCGCGCCGTTGCCGGCGCTGGCGCGCGCCTGTCGCGAACAGCCGGCAGTGCTGATGGTGGATGATGCGCATGGCTTTGGCGTGCTGGGGCCGCAGGGAGAGGGCGCCGTTGCGGAGCAAGGACTCACCGTGACGGATGTCCCGGTTTACATGGCCACCTTGGGCAAGGCCTTGGGCGGCTTTGGCGCCTTTGTCGCCGGTAGTCGCGAGTTGGTGTCCTACCTGACCAATTTTGCCCGCCCCTATATCTACACCACGGCCATGCCGCCCGCCCTGGCGGCCGCCATGCGTGAAAGCCTCCGCATCGTGCGCGAGGAAGCCTGGCGCCGCCAACGGCTACATATGTTGATCCGCCGTTTCCGACAAGGCGTGCTGGCCCAAGGCTGGCCGATCATGCCCAGCGACACCGCGATTCAACCCATCCTGCTGGGAGAAGAGTCCACCGCGCTCAACATCAGCCAGGCTTTGGCCGAACGCGGGTTCTGGGTTACGGCCATCCGCCCGCCGACTGTCCCGGTGGGCCAGTCCCGGTTGCGTATCACGCTGACCGCGGCGCATGACGAATCGGATATCGATGCCTTGCTATCCGCGCTGGCCGACCTGCGCGAGGTGGCGGGATGAAACGACGGCCTTTGGTCCTGCTGGCCGGTTGGGGCGCTCCCGCCACGGTGTGGGAGCCGGTTCGTGAGCGTCTTGCGCGCCATTTTGCAGTCCATACGCGGGATTTGCTGAGCGGGCCAGCGTTGACGGGGGATAACCAGACGGATGCGCGGAGGTTGTCGGATCATCTGCAGGAGGGGATTCCCGACACGGCGGTCTGGGTGGGCTGGTCACTGGGAGGCTTGCTGGCAACGGATATCGCGCGGCGTTATCCCGCCAAGGTGCGTTCTTTGTTATTGGTGGCCGCCAATCCGCATTTTGCCTCGGACGCTGCAAGCCCGTTCAGCCTGTCCGCGGAAGTTCTGGCCGCCTTTCGTTCCACCTTCCGCCAGAATCCGCGGCAGGCCTGGCGCCGATTCCAGTCCCTGCAATGCCAGGGCAGCGCCAGTGCCAGGCAGGATCTGCGCACGCTGCAAGCGATGGCCGGTCATGACTTGCCCGCCGATTGTCAGCGCCTGGATCATCAGTTGGGATGGCTGCAGACACTGGATTACAGCGATTGGCTGGTCGAGGCGCGTGTGGCGGGCTGGCTGGGCGGACGCCACGATGCCTTGGTGCCGGCCGCCGCCGGACAGCATTTCTTCGGCGGTAATGCGCGCTGGCTGGAGGACTCGGCGCATCTTCCCTTTCTGTCAGAGCCGGAAAATTTCACGCGCTGGGTGCTGGCGCAAGGAGAGGCGGCGTGAGCGCGCCCTTGCAGCTGCCCGACAGCCTGAGGGTTGCCCGACGCTTCGGTCTGGCGGCCTCGCACTATCAGCAGGAGGCGCAGGCCCAGCTCGAATCCGCGCGCTGCTTGCTGGCCGGGGCAGCGTTTGCCGGCCGCGTTCTCGATATCGGTTGCGGCACCGGCTCGATGTGCTCCGAGTTGCTGGCTCAGCCCGGTATTGATGCGATCCTGGCGCTGGATATTGCCGGCCCGATGCTGAGTTCACCGTTACTGCAACATCCGCGCATCCAGTGCATCCAGGCTGACGCCGCCGCCTTGCCGTTGGCCACCGGCTGCCTGGACGGCGTGGTCAGCAACTTCGCCTTGCAATGGCTCGCCGCCCCGGAGGACTTTGCCGCCGGTTTGGCGCGGGTATTGCGGCCTGGCGCCGAATGCCGGTTGGCCATGCCGGTGGCCGGCACCCTGAGTGAGCTGGATGCGGCCTGGCGCCAGGCGGAAGGTCGGTCGCCGGTCAACACCTTCATGACGGCGGAGGATTGGCAGCAGGCACTGACAGCGGCCGGGATCCGGATAACCGATGCCCGTCAATTTCCGTTGTTTCAGTATTATCCGTCAGTCCGGGCGTTGTTGCGCGGGCTGAAAGCCATTGGCGCCGCGGAGTCCGTGCA